>JAEDEN010000002.1 GCA_016293265.1 Oscillospiraceae bacterium
CCGCCGACCAGTACGACCTGGTGTGCAACGGCGTGGAGCTCTCCTCCGGCGCCGTCCGTAACCACGATCCCGAGATCATGATTAAGGCCTTTGAGCTGGTGCGCCTGGGCGAGGCGGACGTCAAGGCCAAGTTCCCCGCCATGTACAATGCTTTCACCTACGGCGCGCCCCCCCATGCCGGCATCGCCCCCGGCGTTGACCGCATGGTGATGCTTCTCGCCGGTGAGGATTCCATCCGTGAGATCATCCCCTTCCCCATGAACAAAAACGCCCAGGACGTGATGATGAGCGCCCCCAGTGAAGTCACTCAGAAACAGTTGGATGAGCTTCATATCGCCCTGGTGAAGCCCGCGGAGAAGGAATAACACCTCTTGGGAAACACCCGGAAACCGTTGGATGAATTGCATACCACCCCGGCAAGCCTGTGGGATTACATTCTCCCCACCGGGGAGCGGTGCTGCATCCGGCGGCCCCTATCTGCAGAAAAGCACCTGATTGAAGAAATCAGGTGCTTTTTCTTAGCTAAAATTTTCCTTGACAACCTTCTTATGAGCGGTTATTCTATATATTCGTAAAAGGGAGTAGTCGGCGCCGGAAATTGGCGCGGCATTGGGCGTCAGTACGGTTGAAAGCCCGCCTTTGCCTGAAATGACGAGACTTTTACGGCGTCTTTCGCCGTAAGGGTCTCTTTTTTCATGCGTCTCATCATAGATATAGATGTACCCTTACTTTTCCACCCGCTCCGGCGGAAATTTGAAAGGAGAACACGTTTATGGAACTTTTCTACGACCTGTTCGGGAACGTCCTGAACTTCACCTGGCAGCAGCTTGTGATGCTGGCCATCGGCTGTGTGCTGATCTTCTGCGCCGTCAAAAAGGAGATGGAACCCTCTCTCCTGCTCCCCATGGGCTTCGGCGCCATCCTGGTGAACCTGCCCTTCGTCAACACGGAAGCCATTGAGACCCTCTTCAACGCCGGTATCGCAAGCGAACTGTTCCCGCTGCTGCTGTTCATCGGCATTGGCGCCATGATCGACTTCGGCCCCCTGCTCAGCAACCCCAAAATGTTCCTCTTCGGTGCGGCGGCCCAGTTCGGCATCTTCTTCACCCTGGTGGTGGCCGTTGCCCTGGGCTTTGACCTGAAGGACGCCGCCTCCACCGCCATTATCGCCGCGGCGGACGGCCCCACCAGCATCTACGTGGCCAACTACTTCCAGAGCAAATACCAGGGGGCCATCATGGTGGCCGCCTACTCCTACATGGCCCTGGTGCCCATCATCCAGCCTCCCATTATCAAGGCCATCACCACCCGGAAAGAGCGCATGATCCGCATGGAGTATGCCCCGGGCAAGGTCTCCAAGACCACCCGCATCCTTTTCCCCATCTTCGTCACCATCATCGCCGGCACCGTGGCCCCCAAGAGCGCGGAGCTCATCGGCTTCCTCATGTTCGGCAACCTCATCCGCGAGTGCGGGGTGCTGGACAGTCTCAGCCAAAGCGCCCAGCACGAGCTTGCAAACCTGATAACGCTGCTTCTGGGCATTTCCGTGGCCTTCCGCATGAAGGCGGAGCTCTTTGTCACCTGGGAGACCTTCCTCATCCTGGGACTGGGCCTGCTGGGTTTTGTCTTCGACACCGTGGGCGGCGTATTCTTCGCCAAGTTCCTCAACCTCTTCTCCAAAAAGAAGGTTAACCCTATGATCGGCGCGGCGGGCATCTCCGCCTTCCCCATGGCCTCCCGCATGGTGCATAAGATGGGCCGGGACGAGGACCCCTACAACTTCCTGCTGATGCACGCCGCCGGCGCCAACGTCAGCGGGCAGATCGCCTCCGTCATCGCCGGCGGTCTGATCATCACCCTGGTGGAAAATCTGCTGTAAGGAGGGCATTCTATGAATACTGCACTGATTATGGCCTGCCTTGGCATCATGCTCAAGGGTATGGTTGGTATCTTCGCGGTCATCATCGCCATTTGGGGCCTGGTGGCCCTTCTGAACAAAATGACAGGCGAGAAAAAATGATCCACAAGACGGACGCCTCCGGCGTCCGTCTTTTCTTTTCCCCCGTTTTATGATACAATGGCGGCAAACCAGCCAAAGGGCGGCCGTCATCACCGCCGCCGGACAGGCCGGCCATCACGCCCCGACCCCATTTCAAGGAAAGGAGCTTCCCATGAAACGCCTTTGTTCCGCCGCTTTGGCGGTGACGCTGCTCATTTGCCTCTCCGGATGCGGCAAAAAAGAACCTCCCTCCTCCCAGCCCCCGGCGGTCTCCCCGCCTGCTGTCTCTTCCGCACCCGCCGCCTCCGCAGAAAATCCTCCGGCGGAGCTCATTGAGCCTGAGATCGACCCCATCACGTTGATGATGGAGAACATGACCCCCGGGGAAAAGGTGGGACAGCTCTTTTTCGTCCGCTGTCCCGCTGAAAGCGCCGTGGAGGACGTTGCGGCCTACCACCTGGGAGGCTACATTCTCTTTGGCCGGGACACCAAGGACAAGACTGCAAACGACCTCATTCAGACCATCCAAAGCTATCAGGACGCCGCCATGGCAGACACCGGTATCCCCCTGCTGGTGGGGGTGGATGAGGAGGGCGGCACGGTGGTGCGGGTCAGCTCCAACCCCCATCTGCGTCAAAATAAGTTTTCCTCTCCCCAGCAGCTCTATGCCAAAGGCGGCATGGAAGCCATCTCTGCCGACGCCCACGAAAAGGACCTTCTGCTCCAGGCCCTGGGCTTCAACGTGAATCTGGCTCCCGTGGCGGACCTCTCCACCAACCCCAACGATTTCATCTATGGCCGCTCCTTTGGTAAAAGCGCCGGGGAAACGGCAGCTTACGTCTCCCTTGTCACCGCCCGGATGGCCCAGGACGGCATGGGCAGCGTTTTGAAGCACTTCCCCGGCTACGGAAACAATGTGGATACCCACACCGGCATCGCCGTGGACACCCGGCCCATGGAGACCTTTACCGGCAGCGACTTCCTGCCCTTTACAGCGGGTATGGAGGGAGGCGGCGAGACCTCCGCCGTGCTGGTTTCCCACAACATCGTGGAATGTATGGACTCCCAGCTCCCCGCCTCCCTCTCCCCCTCCGTCCATGCGCTGCTGCGCACGGAGCTGGGCTTTGAGGGCGTTGTGATGACCGATGACCTTGCCATGGAGGCCGTGGCCGCCTACGCAGGGGACGGGAGCGTTGCCGTCATGGCCATCGAAGCGGGAAATGACCTGATCATCACCACCGATTACCGCACCCAGATCCCGAAGGTCATAGAGGCCCTGGATTCCGGTGCATTGTCCCAGGAGACGGTGGATACCGCCTGCCGCCGGGTTCTGGCATGGAAAATGGCTTTGGGGCTTGTCAAGTAGCGAAACCTTTTTCCAATACGTTCGTCCTGTTTGGTAGGACCGCCTGCATCCCATTCCAACGGGCCATTCACCGGCCCCCCTGAAAGGAGCCCTACCTATGAAACGCATCCGCTTTTTTGCTTTGCTGCTGCCCGTCCTGACGGTTCTGACCGTCTCCGCCCTGGCGGATTTTGGCCCGAAGCCCCAGTTGGTGGTCCGGGTGGAAAACGCCCCAGCGGAGCCCTACTACCTGGATATCCTGGATGAGGGGGCATATACGGACGACGCCGCCAACTTCAACGACCTGGAGTGGAGCTATTCGGAAGAGAAAGCCGCCGCCCTGGACGGCGGGCTGCTGGCACTTCTCCTCGAAAATGTGCCGGAGGGCTGGCACGCCTGCACTGCCCAGGGCAGCACCCGCGCTCCCATGTGGGGCGACCTGTATCCGGAAAGCGATGTTAACGGCGTTCCCCTCCATATCTTTGGCTACCACGGCGTCCCCGCAAAATACCGCATCCTGATGGTTACCAAAAGCGGCCAGGTCTTTCTCTCCGGTCCCCTGGAGCGTGCTTCCCTTCAGTGCTCCGCCACCGTGGATTGGGCGGCGCGGACCGCCGGAACCCCCACCCCCTGGCTGGGCCGCACGCTGCAATTTCTCTCCACCCTTCTTCCCACCCTCCTGTTGGAAGGCGCGGTACTGTTTCTCTTCGGTCTCTGGCGCTCCAGGCGCAACCGGCTTATATTCCTGGCGGTGAACCTGGTGACCCAGGGCATCCTGGCAGCCCTTCTCTCCATGACCGCCCTGAAGGAGGGCGTCAGCATCTCCTATTTCGCCCTGTTTTTCCCCGGTGAGATTGCCGTTTTGCTGGCGGAATCCCTCTTCTACAGGAAGACGCTGGATTCCCCCTCCCCGAACCGGGCCTTTGCCTACGGCGCCACCGCCAACCTCATCTCTGCCGCCGCAGGCTATTTCACCGCCGAAACGGTCTGGCGCTGGGTGGTATCCATCTCCTGATTCAATCATTTGAAAGGAAGTTTTCCACATGGAAACGGAAAAGCTCTATTACCAGGACCCCTTCCTGGCCTCCTTTACCGCAACCGTTCTAAGCTGCGAAGCCGCCCAAAAGGGCTTTCTTGTCACTCTTGACCGCACCGCCTTCTATCCCGAGGGGGGCGGCCAGCCCGCCGACCATGGGCACCTTGGCCCCCTCCGCGTCAGCGATGTTCATGAAAAAGAGGGTGTGGTTTTCCACACTGTGGACGCCCCTGTTGAAATTGGGCAAAGGGTGGAGGGCCGCATTGACTGGGCCCGGCGCTTCGACCATATGCAGCAGCACTCCGGCGAGCACATTCTCTCCGGCATCCTCTGCGCGGACTATGCCTGCGACAACGTGGGCTTCCACATGGGGGCGGACACCGTCACCATCGACTACAATACAGACATCACCTGGGAGCAGGCCCTTTGCGCCGAGGCCAAGGCCAACGCGGTCATCGCCGCCGACGCACCGGTGGAGATCACCTTTCCCTCTCCAGGGGAGCTTGCCGCTTTGGACTACCGCAGCAAAAAGGCCCTCACCGGAGCGGTGCGCATCGTGCGCTTCCCGGAGGCGGACTGCTGCGCCTGCTGCGGCACCCACGTCCTCCGGGCAGGGCAGGTGGGCTTGGTGAAGGTTCTCTCCTGCCAGAAATTCCGCCAGGGTGTGCGGATGGAGATCCTCTGCGGCCAGCGGGCCTTCCGCTACCTCTCCGCCGCCTATGACCAGACCAGGGCCATTGGGCAGAAGCTATCCGTCAAACCCCTGGAGACCCTGAAGGCAGTGGAACGGCTGGAGCATGAGCTATCCGCTGCAAAATTCCGCGTGGCGGAGTTGGAATCCATGGCCTGGGGTGCCATCGCCAAAGCCCACGCCGGAGAGGAAAACGTCCTCCTGGTGGAAGGCCCCATGGCCGGCGACAGCGTCCGGCGTCTGGCCGATGCCGTGGCCCATCAGACCGGGGGACTCACCGCAGTGTTTGCCGGGGAAGAAGGGCGCTACGCCTATGCCCTTCTCCGCCTCGATGGCGGGGATCTCTCAGCCTTTGTCAAAGCGCTGAACAGCGCCCTCCACGGCCGGGGCGGCGGCCGGGGCGGATTTGCCCAGGGCAGCGCGGAGACCACAAGGGCCGAGATCGAAGCCTTTTTCGCCAAAGCCAAATCCGGGAAGTGATAAAAAATCCCCTGCGGCAGCAGCCGCAGGGGATTTTTTATATGGGATTGCCGGATGTTCCATCCTGTGCGGAGATCAGACCGCCAGGAAGAACTTCACCAGGAACAGCACGGAGATTACATAGGTCAGCGCGCTGACGTCCTTCGCCTTACCGGAGAAGATCTTGATGATGGTGTAAGAGATCAGGCCCAGGCCGATGGCGTGGCCGATGGAGCCGGAAATGGGCATTCCGATGAGCATGATGGCAACAGGCACCATCTGGTCCATATCCTCAAAGTCCACGTTCTTGAGGCCCATCAGCATCAAAACGCCCACATAGATCAGTGCGGAGGAGGTGGCGGCGGCGGGAATGATGGCCGCCACGGGAGCGATGAACATACAGGCCAGGAAGAGGACGCCGGTGGTGAGGGCGGTGAGGCCGGTACGGCCGCCGGCCTCCACGCCGGAGGCGGACTCCACGAAGGTGGTAACGGTGGAGGTACCGGTGCAGGCGCCGGCCACAGTGCCGATGGCGTCGGAGAGCAGGGCTTCCTTCATGTTGGGCATATTGCCTTCCTTATCCACCATACCGGCCCGGGAGGCGGTGCCCACCAAGGTGCCGATGGTATCAAACATATCAATGATACAGAAGGTGATGACCAGGGTGATGGCAGTGAACCAGCCAATCTCCAGGAAGCCGGAGAAATTGAACTTGAAGAAGGTGGTCTCCATCATGTCGGCAACGGGAGGCACGAAGGAGGCGGCGGAAAGGGAGGCGAAGGGATTGGTACCAAGGAACAGCGCCTGCCCCGCCCAATAAACCACAGAGGCCACCAGCATACCAATGAGCACGGCGGCGCGGATGCCCTTCTTGGCAAGGGCGATGATAACGAAGAGGCCCAGGAACATGGTCACCACGGTAAGGATCATCTGGGTGTAGCCGCTGCCCATGGAGGTCTGCGCCACGCTGGGGGTGAGGGCGCCGAAGAAATCACGCATCACATAGAAGGGGCCGCCGTTTTCGGAGTAGATGCCGGCATTGGAGCCAAGGCCGATATTCATGAGCATCAGGCCAATGGCGGGGGAGATGCCCATGCGGACGCCCAGGGGAATGGACTCCACGATCTTCTCACGGATGTTCAAAACAGACAGGGCGATGAAGATAATGCCCTCCACCAAAATGATGACCAGGGCGGACTGGAAGCTTTCCACATAGCTCATGCCGGTAAGGGCGGCCACATTTGCCACCACCACGGCAAAAAAGCTGTTCAGGCCCATACCGGGTGCCAGGGCAAAGGGCTTGTTTGCCAGGAAGGCCATGCAGAACATACCAATGGCGGAAGCAATGCAGGTGGCCATGAAGACGCCGTTCCAAAGAGCGGAGCCCACATCAAAGCCAGTCAGGAGATTCGGGTTCAACGCGATGATATAGGCCATGGTCATAAAGGTAGTCAGGCCTGCCAGAATCTCAGTGCGGACAGTAGTGCCGTTTTCTTTCAAGCGGAATATCTTCTCCATAAAATTTCCTCCCTTTTTTCGACTTCGGTATTACCACTCCTGATATCCTAATTATATCATACAAAAATACACCGGAAATTACAATCAGAAGTGCTCCGCAATTTTAACAAGAATTGAACTCCCTTTTTTGCATAATCACAGTGTGCGGCGCCTCCACGCCGCGATTTTACAAAAAGCCCCCAGGTCTCCCCGGGGGCCGGCAGCCCTCCCATGAAATGGCTGTCTCAATATCGGAAGTGCTCTGTCTCGTAATATTCCATAAAGAGGAACCTGCGCAGCGCTGCCTGTCCCTCCGGCGTCAGTGTGTCGGTGAGGACGCCGTTTTCCACATACCGTCCAACGGAGGTGATTACCGGCAGCGTGGAGCGGACCTCATTGGCGGCCTGCATCCAGGCGCTGCCCGTCCAGCCGCACTGGGCAAAGACCTCGTTCATCAAAAAGCAGGAGGAGAGGGTGGGCCCTTCCCCTACAAAATCGTTTTCAAGGGCTGCTTTGGCCGCGCCGTTGGCCCAGATCAGGTAGCGGGTGGAATAATAGTTATAGAAACCCTCCTCCGTAGAGGCATCCAGATTCACGCCCAGCTCCTGATAGGCGCTGTTTCCGTCCCCAAGCCAAGGCTTGTGGTCTCCATAGACCACCAATACCACAGGGCGCTCCTCTTCCCGGAAGGCGTCCATCAGCTTTTTCAGTTCCTCCGCCGTATCTGCCACGGAGGCAAGATAGTTATCCACAATACAGGTGGTCTCTGTGGAATACCTGCCGTCGGTAAAGGTCCGGCCGCCCCACTGGTTTTCCGTGGAGGAATAAGGGCCGTGGCCCTGGTAAGTGACGTTGAAGGAAAAATAGGGCTTCCCCTCCCCGTCCCGGTTTTCCCCATAGAGGCGGAAGATCTCCGGGAAAAGCAGACGGTCGGCGGCCAGGTTCACGCTGTCCACCTCATTGTAGTAATTCTCGAAGTAATAGTAGTCGGGCAGGCCCAGGTAGCCGTTGATATTCCGGCGGTTATAGAACCACTGGTAGCTGGGGTGGCTCCCCTCGGCCAGATATCCCTGGGATTGGAGGTACCAGGCACTGGAATTGGTGTCAGCCCGGAAATCCCGCAGGTCGGCAAAACCCGTGAGGAAAGCCCGCTCCGTGTCCACGGTGCCGCCGGCAAAGATGTTGGTCACCAGGTCCCCGGTGTAGCTTTCCGCCTCGATCTCGTGGAAGGTTTTGTAGGCGGACACAAAGTCGATACCCTCCACCCCCGCAAAGCGGGAGAAATCCGAAAAGGCCTCCAGTTGGATGGTGATCAGGTCCACCTTTTTCTCCTGGGGGATCTCCCCGTCCTGATGGGAAAAAAGCAACGCCTCCGCCTCTGCCTCACCGTAGTCCTCCGGCACCTTGGCCGCCCCGGCGGTAATGGAGTGAAGGAAGGGATAGACAAATCCCTTGGAGAGATAGTTCTGGGTGGCGGCCCAGCGGTTCACGTGGTCATAATTGGCGGTGAGGGTGTTGTAAACCCGCTCACTGGTATAGGCTCTGCTCACCGGGAAGCAAGCCAGGATAAGGACCGCCAAGACAACGAAACGGCTCTTTTTCCCCGGCACGCCCCGGGCCGTAAAATGCAGCACCACCGTGCCGAAGATCAGACACAAAACCCCAAAAATGACACGCTTGTCAGGGGTCAGGTCGTAGCTTGCCGTCTCCGTAATGGACATGGCCTCCCGCAGGTGGCGCAGGTCCTGGAACATCAAGGGGTCGTCCCGGAAGAGGAGCTTATAATAGTCAGCAATGGAAAAGCCCAGTGTCACAAAGCCTGCAAGGAAAAAGGCGGGGGCGCTCCGGCCTGTCAGGCACCACGCCAGCAGTTCCAATCCCACCACGGGCAGGAGATTCAACAGTAGGATCAGGGGATGGGTAAAATAGCTGTAAAAGACATTGGGGGAATAGCTGCCGTAGGCAAAGAGCAGCGAAACACCCCCCAGGCAAATGCCGGAGGCTAAAATAAGGAACAGGTTCCAGGCCCAAAAGGCCGTGGTCTTTTTGCGGGAGAGTCCCGCCGGGGAGGTTTGAAAAAGCCAGAATTGTTTCATGGTGGTTCCTTTCGTAAGGGGAAAACGGGAGAGCGTCTCGCTCTCCCGTTTTATCTTCTCCATAGGGAAAAATTTGTTGGGCTTCCGGGGGCCCTTTCGCCGGAAAGGTACTTTTCCGGTGGGGATGGAAAGGCTCCTGCGGTCTTTTTGATGCTGTGAGTCACTTTATCACGGTTTTTCCGTGATGTCAAGTTCCCCGCCGCGTCGGATGCTCCAGCCGTCCGGGCTTTGAAGCGCCATCAGGCGGATGCCTCCATCCTCCACTTGGCCAAACCGGATCATTCCGGCACCGCACCGGCTCCGATTCCGGTTTCCTCATAAAGGGCATCCGGCTTCGTTTCCTCCGGCTGTGCCTCCGACGCCGGCATGGGCTCCGTCAGTTCCTCCGCCTACGGCCGTACCACCGGCGTCAAAGCGGAAAAATCAAAGCTGTCCGCCAGGGATTCCAGGTTCTGTTTCAGGAAGGGGCCGGAGGAAAAAAGGCCGTCATCCTCACTTTCCGTGCCCGCCAGCACATTGACGCTGACAAAGGAGTCTCCCAGGTCCGCCAGGATCAGCGCCTTGCCGGGCCCCAGGGCCAGCGTCACGGGGAGGCCGCTCTTCGTGGAATAGGTCCACTCCCGGTACTGCTCCACATCGGTGATATTCAGAAGCACATCGGTAAAGCTGCCCCGGACACACCGCATGAACTGGTAGCTCAGGATGCCATAGTCCGGCAGGTCGATGTCTCCGTCGAATTTAAAGGTGCCATCCTCATACATATAGGCACTATAGGCCCGGTTGTCCCCCAAAAAATCTCCGCAGGAGTCGAAGGCCTCCGGGTGCTCATACACGTCGATGATCCGGGTATGGAGCTTCAGGCTGTATTTTTCCACGATTTCATCCAGCTTGTCCGCCATTTCCTGGGTGTAGACGAGGTAGAGGCCATAGCGCTCCTCCAGCCCCGTGGGGCTGTTGCCGATGGCATCCAGAATGGCCCCGTCACTGTCGTAGCCGGACAGGAATTCCTGCCACTCCGCCACGGCCCGGCTTTCCGGGGTATCGTCATAGCCGGCGAGGGAGATCATATCCACCTCCCGGACCTCCCGCTCCCCTGTCTCCGGGTCCACCGGCATCTGCACCTCCTGCCGCGCCGGCATCAGCCAGCTTCGCAGGCCCAGGAAATCCCTGGCCAGCGCCGCGGTGGACAGCGCCGCCAGAAGGCAGATCACCGCCGCCGCGGTCATCACCTTTTTTAAATACCGCTTTTTGGGTCTCATGGACTCCATATCCTCCCATCTGATGTCCACAGAGGAATGGATCTGGGAAAAGGTCTGCTGATAGAATTCCCTATTCTTCATCCTTCCATACCTCCTTCAAACGCTGCCGCAGCAGCTCTCTGGCCCGGAACAGCCGGGTGGTCACCGCCGACTGGCGAAGGTTCAGCACCTGGGCGATCTCCTTTGTGGAAAGCTCCTCATAGTAGAACAAGTCCTGCACCACCCGGTACTTCTCCGGCAGGGCCATGACCTCCCGGTACAGCTCCTCCTGCTCCGGCCGGTCAAACACCGGCTGGTCCGGCAGAGCCTCCAGGGATACCCGCCGTTTCCGCCAGGGACTTTTCAGCACATCCCGGCATACATTTACCGTCACCCGGATAAGCCAGCGGCGCAGATGCTCCTGGCTCTCAAAGGGTTCCTCCCGGGTATAAAGGCGCAAAAAGACCTCCTGCACCACGTCCTCCCCGTCGGGAGAAGTCGCAAAATAGTGCACAGCCACCCGGTAAACCATATCCTGGTATTGCTCCACGGCGTTTGTGAATTCCCTTCGTTCCATAGCCGTCTCCTTACATGTACATGTACTTATCATACGATCTTTCCAACGGTTTTGTCACGGGTAAACAAAACAGGCAGCCCGGAAAATTCCGGGCTGCCTGTTTTTGGCTGTGAAAAGGAACATCAGTAGGCCAGCTTCTCGTCGAAGTAAGCCTTCAGCTCGCTGATGGGCATACGCACCTGCTCCATGGTGTCGCGGTCGCGGACGGTGACGCAGCCGTCGCCTTCCTTCTCCGCGTCGCCCACGGTGTCGAAGTCCACGGTGACGCAGTAGGGCGTGCCGATCTCGTCCTCCCGGCGGTAGCGCTTGCCGATGGAGCCGGTTTCGTCGTAGTCCACCATCCAGTACTTGCTCAGCTCTTGCTGGATCTCCATGGCCTTGTCGCCCAGCTTCTTGGAAAGGGGCAACACGGCGACCTTGAAGGGAGCCAGAGCGGGATGGAAGTGCATGACCACGCGCACATCGTTCTTGGTCTCGTCCACCACTTCCTCGTCGTAAGCGTCGCACAGGAAGGCCAGCACGCTGCGCTCCACGCCCAGGGAGGGCTCGATGACATAGGGGATATACTCCACCATATCCTTGCCCTCGCCCTCGCGGTAGGTGCACTTCTGACCGGAGACGGTCTGGTGCTGGGTCAGGTCGTAGTCGGTGCGGTCCGCCACGCCCCACAGCTCGCCCCAGCCAAAGGGGAACAGGAACTCAAAGTCCGTGGTGGCCTTGGAGTAGAAGCACAGCTCCTCGGGGTCATGGTCCCGCAGGCGCAGGTTCTCGTCCTTCATGCCCAGGTCCAGCAGCCACTGGTGGCAGAAGCTGCGCCAGTAGTTGAACCACTCCAGGTCGGTGCCGGGCTTGCAGAAGAACTCCAGTTCCATCTGCTCGAACTCGCGGACGCGGAAGATGAAGTTGCCCGGGGTGATCTCGTTGCGGAAGGACTTGCCGATCTGGCCGATGCCGAAGGGCAGCTTGCGGCGGGTGGTGCGCTGGACGGAATTGAAGTTCACGAAGATGCCCTGGGCGGTCTCGGGACGGAGGTACACGGTGTTCTTCGCGTCCTCGGTGACGCCCTGGAAGGTCTTGAACATCAGGTTGAACTGGCGGATGTCGGTGAAGTTATGCTTGCCGCAGGATGGGCAGGGAATGTTGTGCTCTTCCACGAAGTCCTTCATCTCCGCCTGGGAGAAGGCGTCGATGGGCTTGGGCAGCTCAAAGCCGTTTTCGGCGCACCAGCCCTCAATGAGCTTATCGGCGCGGAAGCGCTCCTTGCACTCCTTGCAGTCCATCAGGGGATCGGAGAAGCCGGCCAGATGGCCGGAGGCCACCCAGGTCTGGGGGTTCATGAGGATGGCGGCGTCCAGGCCCACATTGTAGGGGTTCTCCTGGACGAATTTCTTCCACCAGGCCCGCTTGATGTTATTCTTCAGCTCCACGCCAAGGGGGCCGTAGTCCCAGGTGTTGGCAAGGCCGCCGTAGATCTCGCTGCCGGGGAAGACAAAGCCCCGGTTCTTGCAAAGGGCCACGATCTTTTCCATGGTTTTCTGCTTGTTGTCCATGCTGTTTTTCTCCTTCTATTTCAAAATATTTGCTGACAAATAAAAACGCCCCGAGCCAAATGGCTCAGGGCGAACAAAACGTCCGTGGTTCCACCTGAATTTGCGTAAAACGCACACTCTTTCCCGGTAACGTCGGGCGGACGGCGGCGCATACATTTCTTCCGCGCCGCGACTCAAAGGGGCCTTCTCCTCTTCCCCGCAAGGGCTTGCAGCTCCCGCCCTCTCTCTGCATTGGGGTAAAAAGGATACTCTTCCTTCTCATAGCCTTTCCACATATAAGGGGAATATATCACCTTTTCCGGGGGTTGTCAAGAAATGCGGGAAACATTTTGCCGCAGCCGATCCCCTGTTTTTCCTGTCGCGGCACCGAAAAGTTTTCTACATTTTAAGATAAAACGTAAAAAAAGAGGACGCTGGTAAACGCGTCCTCTTTTTCACGATTTTACCGCTTCTCCCGGTCGTAAGCCACAATCACACGGCGGTTGGGATCGGTACCGGTGGAATAGGTGGTGACACCCGGAGTATCCTGCAGGGCGGTATGGATCACATGGCGCTCATAGGCGTTCATGGGCTCCAGCGTCACGCTGCGGCGGTACTTGACCACCTTACCGGCCACCTTTTGGGCCAGGTGCTGGAGACTCTGCTCCCGCTTTTCCCGGTAGCCCTCGGCGTCCAACTGAATGCGGACACGGCCGCCGGTACGGTTCACGGAATAGCTGGTCAACTGCTGGATGGCGTCCAGAGTCTCGCCCCGGCGGCCGATCAGCGCACCGATATTGCTGCCCTCCAGAATGACCTTGTAGCGGCTCTTCTCAGGCAGGTATACATGGATGTCGGCCTCGGTACCCATCTGGGCCAGAAGGCCGGACAGGAAGGACTTGATGGCTCTGGCCTTCTCGTCATCCACCTCTTCGCCCAAAGGCGCAGCGGGGATGGACTCCTCCTTTACCGGGAGAGGCTCTTTTACAGGAGCGGCCTTTTCAACCTTCTCCGTCTTCTCCGCCTTGGGGGCGCGTTCGGTTTTTTCCCGGCGGGGCTTGTCTTTCTTCTCTTTACGGGGCTGCTGAGGTTTTTCCTCGAACTTGGGCTCCTTTTCCACGGAAATGGTGGAGACGGCAGGCTCTTCCTCCTCGCCGTAGCTGACCCGCACCTTGGCGGGGCAGCTTCCAAGACCCAGGAAGCCGGACTTGGCGCGCTCCAGAACCTCAACGGAGACGTCGTCCCGGTCAAGACCCAGTTGAGCCAGGGCCTTTCTAATGGCTTCGTCCTCAGTTTTGCCCGTTACGTCAATAAACTCTCTCATAACGGCTCCTTAGTCGTAACGATTTTCCTTGTAGGAACGGCCACGTGCATAGGGGCGGTCGTCCACACGGCCAGCCTCGGTGGTGCTGGTGGCAGCCTTCCGGGCCTTTTCAGCCTTGGCGGCCTGGGCAGCCTTCTGCTTTTCCTTCAAGGTCTGCTTCTTGGCCTCCTGCTGCTTGCGCTCTTCCTGCAGGCGGCGGCCCTCCTCAATGCGGCGCTGACGGTCGGCCTGGATGGCCTCATACCGGGCGTTTTCCTCTTCCTCAAGCTTTTTGTTGAAAAACTTAGTCATGATGACTTCCTGGATCAGAGAGAAAACGCTCTGGGCAATCCAGTAAATGCCAAGTGCAGCAGGCATGATGAAAGCGATGTAAACGCTCATCAAGGGCATCATGTACATCGTCATCTTCATGGAAGCGTTGCTGGCGGAAGAGGGCTGGCTCTTCATGGTGAACATGGTCATCACCAGCTGGGAAAGACCCGCCAGAATGGGGATGAGGATCAATCCGATGACTGCCGCGGAGAAGGTAAAGTTCTTGACCATATCCCAAGGCGTAGCAGCCAGATCCATTCCGAGGAAGTTATAATTCACGTTGATCCAGCCGTCAATGCCCTCCCCGAACTCGGGAGCCTTGGTGGCCAGCTCCTTGACCAGGTTGATCTGGCCGTAGGGCTGCATGACAGGCACGCCGGCATTGCTCATCTTGATGGCGCCGTCCTCAGCCAACTGCACGATGTTGGCAAGATTCACGCCCAGGCTCTTGGCGGTATCCACGGCCTTGATGAGGATATCGTCACCCAGCAGCATAAAGCGGGTGATGGGCTGGCGGATGATGGAATACAGGGCAATCAGGATGGGAAAGGGCAGAAAGCTCCAGAGGCAGCCGCTCATGGGATTCACACCCTCTTCGGCATAGAGCTTCTGGATCTCCTCCTGCTGCTTCATCTGGTTGTTGGCATACTTTTTCTGAATCTCCTGCATCTTGCCGGAGAGGCGGTTCATGCGTATCATGCTCTTCTTGCTCTTGATCTGGAAGGGCAGCATAATGAGCTTTACCGCCAGGGTAAAGAGGATAATGGCCACGCCGTAAGAGCCGGTCATGTTATAAAACAGCTTGACCAGCCAGGCAAAGGGGATACAAATCAGGTATCCGAGGGTAGAAAACATAATTGTGTCCTCCAAAAAATGTTGGGGAATCAAGGAAACTGCGGCGCGGGGACTTTGGGTGCGCGGTTTCTTTCCCGAACACGGGCCCTGCCTCGTTTTTCAGGGAACAGGGTCGTAACCCCCCTTATGAAAGGGATTACAGCGCAAAATACGCCGGAACGCCATCCAGCCGCCCTTCAGGGCGCCGTACTTTTCAATGGCCTCCAGCGCATACTGGGAGCAGGTGGGAATGTAATTGCAGCAGCGGGGACGAAGAGGGGATATGGCCGTCTGATAAAATCGGATCATCCAGAGCATCAGCTTTTTCATACCGCTTCCTCCAGAAGAGAGAGCTTTTTGCAAAGGCGCAGAAAGGTCTCGTTCAGGTCCTTCCAGGGGGCTGAAACGGTGCGTCCCCGTCCCACCAGCACGATATCCCAGCCCTGTTTCAGGGCGGGGCTGTTGAGACGATATACTTCCCGCAGCCGCCTCCGGGCCCGGTTGCGCACCACAGCCTTCCCAAGCTTCACGGAAACCGTGATGCCAAGGCGGTTGTGGCCCAGATGATTGGGGCGGCAGTACACCACCATGGTGCCGCTCACCGCCTGTGCGCCCTTCCGGTACATCCGGCGAAACTCATAATTTTCCTTCAGTGTGACCGCTCGCTTCATAATTTCTCCTACCTTATAAACACATAAACTCGTTCAGGGACGGAGGAATCCGATCAATTCCCGCCGTCCCTCAGACGTTGTTCAAGTGTCTCCCACAGCGCTCCGTCGCTCAGTAGGAAAGACGTGCGCGGCCCTTGGCGCGACGACGGGCCAGGACCTTGCGGCCGTTGGCGGTAGCCATTCTCTTGCGGAAGCCGTGGACCTTCTGGCCGTGGAGCTTCTTGGGCTGATAGGTACGTTTCGTTGCCATGCTGAGACACCTCCTGTTATTATTCCGGCCGCCACCGGGGCGGCACTTACTCGACACCCTTTTCTTTCGAAAATGGGCGCAGTAAACTTATTTAGGGCGTCTTTTGACGCATAGGAGAGTATAACATACTCTGTCAAGGGGTGTCAACTACAATTTTTATGGAAACTGAAAGATTCTTTCTAAGAGCTTCTGGAAAAACAATTCTATAATTAGAATATGTATTGCTATTGCCACTCCTCACGTTTTGTGATATAATCTTGCTATTGTAGAGAAATATGCGCTTTTATCAAAAGAGAGAGAGGTGTTTCCATTTGAACTCTGTTGCCGATGTGTGGCAAAACGTACTGCAGCAGTTGAAACGAGATTTGTCGGAGACCACCATTTCCACCTGGTTTGATGAGCTCCAGGCTGTGGACATCCGGGGAAATACACTGATTTTACACTGTTCCAACGACTTCAAGAAGGGCTATATCGAGTCCCTTTTCATGAAGAATATCAAGTCCTCCCTCCGGGATATTTTCTCCACGGATTTTGAAGTGACCATCCTGGACGACTCCTCTTATATGAGCTTCATCGGCGGACAGAAGCGGCAGAGCGACCGCTTCACCTCCGACGAATTTACCTTTGAGACCTTTGTGGTGGGCCCCAGCAACAAGCTGGCCTATGCCGCCTCCAAGGCCGTAGCCGACCACCCCGCCCAGAACTACAACCCCCTTCTGATCTACGGCGACTCCGGCCTTGGCAAGACCCACCTGATCTATGCCATTGCCAACGTTATCCGCCGCAATGACCACAACTCCCGCATTGCCTACGTCAAGGGCGACGATTTGACCAACGAGCTGGTGGCCGCCATCCAGGCCGGCCCCAGCAAAACCGCAGAAATGCGGGAAAAATACCGCCAGGCGGACCTCCTCCTGGTGGATGACGTGCAGTTTATTGCCGGCAAGAAGCAGACCCAGGAGGAATTCTTCCATACCTTCAACACGCTGTATGAGTCCGGCCGCCAGATCGTCCTGACCTCTGACCGCCCCCCCTCTGAGATGACGCTGCTGGACGACCGTCTGCGCACCCGGTTCGAGTGGGGCCTTTTGGTGGACGTGGCTCCCCCGGATTTTGAAACCCGCCTTGCAATCATTAAAAACAAGGCGGCCATTCTTGGATTAGAGCTTCCCGAAAAGGTGGCCAATTATATTGCGGAGAACGTCACCGCAAACGTCCGTCAAATCGAGGGCACCATCAACAAGATCATGGCCTTCAAGGACCTGCTGGGGAATGACACCGATGAGGAATCCGTCACCCGGGCCATTCAGGATATGATCAAGCGCTCCAACGAATATATTCCCACCCCTGAGGCCATTTTGGAGTACATCTCCAAATTCTACAACGTGGATGAGGCCATCATCCGGGGGCAGCAGCGCAACCGCGACGCCGTCCAGGCCCGCCAGATTGCCATGTACCTGATCCGAAACATGACCTCCCTCTCCCTGGATGACATCGGCAAGGTCTTCGACAACCGGGACCACTCCACTGTCCTGTACTCCATCCAGCAGGTGGAAAAGAAGATGAAGACCG
This sequence comes from Oscillospiraceae bacterium, assembly GCA_016293265.1. Classification (GTDB taxonomy): domain Bacteria; phylum Bacillota; class Clostridia; order Oscillospirales; family Oscillospiraceae; genus Oscillibacter. The sequence continues at coordinate 17,431 of JAEDEN010000002.1, forward strand.
ACAGCGCCTTTGCCGAAAAGGTGAAGGCCATCAAGACCAATATCAATTCCAAGCGGTGACGGAATCCTTTCCTTTTTAATTACGCCACGTATTTTTCTTTTTCCACTTCTTTTGTGGAAATACAAAAACTTCCCTGTGGAAAAATATCCTTTCCGCTAAACCGGTGGAAAATTCCCTTCTTTTTTCAACTTTGGATGTGGAGGGGCAACCCATTGAAATTTCTGCACTTTCTCCCTTTTTCCACAAGTTTTTTTTCTATGACTTCTCTTTTCTAAATAAATATAATTTCTTTTTTCAAACAGCGAGATTTTTCGATGAACTCTGAAAGAGAGGAAGCGATTCTATGATTCAATTCAGCTGTGAAAAGGTTTTGCTGCAAAGCGCCATTTCCGTCGCCAGCCGGGCAGTTGCGCCGAAAAGCTCCATTCCCGCTCTGGAAGGACTCCTGCTCCACGTGGGAGAGAGCCTTACCATCTCCGGCTACAATATGCAAACCGGTATCCGCACCACTGTTCCGGCGGAGGTGGGTTCCCAGGGAGACATCGTCCTTAACGCCCGGCTCTTCGGCGATATCATCCGCCGTATGCCGGATGACGTGGTGGTCTTTACCGCGGACGACAAACTTACCGTCCATGTCTCCTGCGGAGACGCGGACTTCGATATACTGGGACTCTCCGCCGCGGACTATCCTGAGCTTCCTGAGGTGGAGGATGATTACGCCCTTTCCATCCAGCAGAAGGTGCTGCGGGAGATGATCGACCAAACGGCCTTTGCCGTCTCTACCAACGAGGCCCGCCCCGTCCATACCGGCGCCCTTTTCGAGATCAGCGACATGGGACTGACCGTGGTGGCGGTGGACGGCTTCCGCCTGGCCTACCGCCGGGAACCCATTGAGCGCATTCAGGGCGGCGCCTTCTCCTTTGTGGCCCCCGGCAGCGCTCTGAACGAGGTAAAGAACATCTGCGGCGATGTGGAGGACCTGGCCACCGTTACCCTGGGTAAACGTCATTTGCTCTTTGAGGTGGGTGCAACGGAGCTGATCTGCCGGCGTCTGGAGGGAGAATTTTTGGATTACCGCCGGGCCATCCCCCGGAATAATCCCATCACCATCGTCGCCGAAACCCGGGATCTTATCAGCAGCATCGACCGCGTGTCCGTGGTGATTTCCGATAAACTGAAAAGCCCCGTCCGCTGCAGATTCGACCACGACCGGGTGTATCTTTCCGCCAAGACCGGCAACGGCGAGGCGAAGGATGTCTGTCCCGTGTCCGGCGACGGCGACGGGCTTGAGATCGGCTTCAATAACCGCTATCTCATGGAGGCACTGCGCTATGCACCCTCGGATACTGTCCGTATCGAGCTGAATACCGGTGTGACGCCCGCCATCATTGTCCCCACCGAGGGAGATGAGAATTTCCTTTATATGGTGCTGCCGGTGCGGCTGAAGAGTGAAAATTAAGGGAAAACGGTTTATATAAGGAATCATTTCTATGAAAACCATTACCATTACAACGGAATTCATCCGCCTGCAGGACCTTTTGAAACTGGCAAACCTGGTGGAAACCGGCGGCGAGGCCAAGGAGCGCATCCAGGGGGGCGAGGCCACGGTCAACGGCGAGGTATGCACCATGCGGGGCAAGAAGCTCCGCCCCGGTGACACCGTTATCTTCCACGGAACTCAGCTGGGCGTTACCTATGCGGATTGATGCCCTCAGGCTGGAAAATTACAGAAACTATACCGGCCAGACAGCCTGGTTCGACCCTCGGTGCAACGTTATCTCAGGGGCCAATGCCCAGGGAAAAACAAACCTTCTGGAGGCCCTGGTGTATCTCTCCTGCGGGAAATCTCCCCGGGCACGGTCCGACAGGGAGATGATCCGCTTTGACGCCCCTTCCGCCCGGATGGAGGCCCGGGTCTTTGCCCGGGACCGGGAATTCCGGGTGGAGGCCTTCCTTTCCCGGGAAAGAAGGCGGAAGCTCAGTATCAACCAGGTGGCCGTCAAGACCGCTTCTTCCTTCAGTGAGGTTTATAATACGGTCTTTTTCTGCCCTGAGGACTTGTATCTGATTAGGGAGGGAGCGGCGGAACGGCGGCGTTTTATGGATACCGCCCTTTGCCAGCTTCGTCCCCGGTATGCTGCGGCCCTGGCCTCCTATAACCGGGCCTACGAGCATAAGACCCGTATCCTGCGGGACAGTGAGGAACGGCCGGACCTGCTGGAGACCCTCCCTGATTTCAATGAGCAGATGGTGCGCTTCGGCGCGCTCATCGTCCACTACCGCTACCAATTCGCAGCGAGGCTGGAGGAATACGCTGCCCTCCACCATAAGGAGTGCTCCGGCGGAAATGAGGAGCTGACTGTTTCCTACCAGACGGTTTCCTCTGTCACCGATCCGGGCGCCCCAATTGATGTGATTGCCCGGCATCTCCGCTCCCATATGGAGGCCCATCAGGCTGCGGAGCGGGCGTCGCGGCTGTGTCTTTCCGGGCCCCATAAGGACGATCTGGAGGTCTCCATCAACGGCCGCAGCGCAAGAATGTTCGCCTCTCAGGGACAGACCCGCACGGCGGCCCTTTCCATGAAGCTGGCCGAGCGGGAGATTTATAAAAATGTGGTAGGAGAGTATCCCGTCTTGCTTCTGGATGATGTGCTCAGCGAGCTGGATCCCCGGCGGCAGGAATTTGTCTTGAACCGCATCGCCGGCGGGCAGGTGTTCATCACCTGCTGCGAAGACGACCGGCTGCCCCAACTGCTGGGAGGAAAGGTATTCCATGTGGAGGAGGGGCGGATCCTGTAAGGAGTCCCTCCGGGATACTTTCCGTAAATGCCTTTGGGAATGCCTTAGAGACGGAACGCATGAAACAAGGCGGCGTCCGCGCCGCGAAAGGAGAACTGCTATGGATTCCATTGAATATACCTGGAAGGACCGCAAGCGCATTTTGGGACTGCCCATCACCTTTACTCGTTACCGGCTCAGTGAGGACCGGCTTTTTTGTGAAAAGGGCTTTTTAAATATCAAGCAGGACGAGGTACTGCTTTACCGTGTCCGTGATCTGCAGCTGAACCTCTCACTGTTCCAGCGTATCTGCGGCGTGGGTACCATCTGCGTGGTCTCCTCTGACAAAAGCGTGCCCCATCTGGACCTCATCAATGTAAAAAAGCCCCGCCAGGTGAAGGAGCTGATTCACCGCAGCGTGGAGAATGCCAAGGACGCCCGCCGTATGCGTACCATGGAGGTCATGGGTACAAGCGATGGCGGTGAGGACCATCTGGACGACGAGATGGACCTTCTGGATGATTGTGACGCGGAGTAAGCCATGTATCTGCATTTAGGACAAAACGAGATCGTTCCCTCCCGGCGCGTTATCGGCATTTTCGATTTGGATAAGTGCAGCTATTCCCGGCGCACCAGGGAGTACCTCTCCGCCGCGGACAAGGAGGGAGTGGTGCTGGATGTTTCCGGCGACATTCCGAAATCCTTTGTGGTCTGTGACCATCCATACCATCCCCAGATCGTTTACCTCTCCCAGCTCAATCCCGCCACTCTTCAGCGCCGCGCCGAAAGCAGCGGCCTGGAACTGTAAGGAGCACTTATGTATTTCTTTTTTGTATCAGCAAATTTGATGTACTGGATGGACTTCGGCTTCCCCGCCAATGTAGTGCTCCCCATTTTGTGGGTAGGAAGCGTGGCGGCGGAGATGTTTCTGCAGGTCTGCTTCCAGGAAAAGAAGCATAAGCGCCGTCTTTTGACCTATGTGGCCCTGGCCATGTGTGTGGTTTGCGAGATGGCCCTCTGGATGATTCAGTCCTATACAGCCATGGCCTTTTACGTCAGCTACCACATCGCTGTAACGGTTCTGTGCGCATCGCTGGTAGGCAAGCTTGGCTACCGGGTGATGGAAGCCGTCAGGGAGCGCAGAAGCAAAAAAGAGGATTGATCATTTCTTTTGTAAGCAGCGCAAGGGTCAAACGCCTTTGCTTGGATATCATGTGATTTTAGGAGTTCTTATGGCTGAAAACGAAATTCTGACTTCCACAGCGGTGGACGCCTCCAATGAATACGACGCCTCTGAGATTCAGGTTTTGGAGGGACTTGAGGCCGTGCGCAAGCGGCCGGGTATGTATATCGGATCCACCTCCGCCTCCGGCCTCCACCATCTGGTCTATGAGATCGTAGACAACGCCATCGACGAGGCTCTGGCCGGGTACTGCACCGATATTCTGGTGCGCATCAACGAAGGGAATACCATCACCGTGGTGGACAACGGCCGCGGCATTCCCGTGGACATCCAGGCCCAGACCGGAAAGCCCGCTCTGGAAGTCGTTTATACCGTCCTCCATGCCGGCGGAAAGTTTGGCGGCGGAGGCTATAAGGTCTCCGGCGGCCTCCATGGCGTGGGCGCCTCCGTGGTCAACGCCCTGAGCGAATGGCTCACCGTCCAGGTCCACCGGGACGGCAAGATCCACGAGATGAAGTTTGCCCGGGGCCATGTCACACAGCAGATGACTGTGGTGGGCACTACCGACCATACCGGCACCACCGTCACCTTCAAGCCCGACCCGGAGATGTTCGAGGATACCGTCTATAACTACGAAACCCTTCACACCCGTATGCGGGAGGAGGCCTTCCTGAATGCCGGCCTTCGGATCCGCACCGAGGATGCGCGTCCGGGCCATGAGCAGCAGGACGATATGTGCTACGCCGGCGGTATTCGGGAATTTGTCACCTGGCTCAATAAGAGCAAGGATGCCCTTCATCAAAACGTGATTTACATGGCGGGGCAGAAGGACGACAGCATCGCCGAAATTGCCTTCCAGTATAACGACGGCTATAATGAAACCATTTTGTCCTTCGCCAATAACGTCCACACCCCTGAGGGAGGTATGCACGAGGAGGGCTTCAAGCGTGCCCTGACCTCCGTTCTGAACGCCTATGGCCGGAAAATCAAAATGTTGAAGGATGAGGATAAGGTCTCCGGCGACGACTGCCGTGAGGGCCTTACCTGCGTTATTTCCGTCAAGCTCACCGACGCCCAGTTTGAGGGCCAGACCAAGGCAAAGCTGGGCAACAGCGAGATCCGCACCCTGGTGAACAATATTGTTTCCGATAAGTTTGCCACCTTCCTGGAGGAGAATCCCCAGGTGGGGCGGATGATCCTGGATAAGGCCCTCACCGCCAACCGTGCCAGGGAGGCGGCCAAAAAGGCCCGTGAGTCCATTCGCCGCAAGACCGCCCTGGGAGGGGCCGCCATGCCGGATAAGCTGCGGGACTGCAATGAGAATAACCCGGAACTGACGGAAATTTACATCGTCGAGGGCGACTCCGCAGGCGGCTCCGCCACCCAGGGCCGCGACTCCCGTTTCCAGGCCATTTTGCCCCTTTGGGGAAAAATGCTCAATGTGGAGAAAGCCCGGGCGGACAAGGTGTACGGCAACGATAAGCTCCAGCCTGTTATCACCGCCCTGGGCGCCGGCATCGGCGAGGAATTCGACCCCGCCAAGCTGCGCTACCACAAGGTCATCATCATGGCCGATGCGGATGTGGACGGCTCCCATATCCGCACGTTGCTGCTGACCTTTTTCTTCCGCTTCATGCGGCCTCTGATCGAGCATGGCTACGTCTATTCCGCCGTGCCTCCCCTTTATAAGCTGACCCGGGGAAAGACCACCCGCGTTGCCTTCTCCGATGAGGAGCGGGACGCTGTTTCCGCAGAGATGCGGGGAGGCAATCCCAATGTGAAGGTGGACATCTCCCGCTTCAAGGGCCTTGGTGAGATGAACCCCCATGAGCTGTGGGAAACCACCATGGATCCTGAAAAGCGCACGCTGCGCCGCATCACGCTGGATGACGCCGTGAAGGCCGACGAGACCTTTACCATCCTGATGGGCGAAAAGGTGGAGCCCCGGAAGGAGTTCATTGAAAAGAACGCCAAATACGCGGTGAATCTGGACTATTGATATGAGAAAGACTCTTTGGCGTGTTTCGTTTTACAGCCTTGGCATTTTCCTTTTGTGCCTGGGTGTGACGCTGAATACGAAAACGGGGCTGGGGGTCTCTCCTGTGGCCGCCGTTCCCATCGCCATTTCCAACGGTACCTCCTGGGGCTATTCCGCGGTGCTGTTCTGGTACTATACGGCCTGCGTCGGCATCCAGTTTCTGCTCAAGGGCAGGGACCGTGAGTGGAAGGACCTGCTGCAGGTCCCCCTCAGCGGCGTATTCAGCGTGATACAGGGATGGATGGTGGATACCATCCACCTGCAGCCCCAAAGCCTTTGGCAGTCTCTTGCGGTATTGCCTTTTGCCGTGTGCTTTACCGGCTTTGGCATCGCCTTCATCGTCCATATGGACCTGGTGCCAAACCCCGCCGACGGCGTTCCCTTCGTGATCTCCAGGGTGACGAAGAAGGAGATGGGCCTTGTAAAAAATCTGGTAGACGCAGCCTGCGTTGCCATCTCCCTGGCGGCGGACCTGCTCCTCAGCGGCAGGATCACGAGTCTGGGCCTTGGCACCATCGTTGCCATGATCTTCAACGGCAGGGCCATAGCGGTGTTTGACCGCTTTTTCAAAGAAAAGGTCAAGAACCTGGCGGGACTTGCTCCGGAAGCTGCGGCCCCGCAGAACGCCTGTCCCGGCGTGGAGGAATCTCTCCTGGAAACGTCTGAACAAAGTCATTAAACCTCTTGATTTAGGAGGAATCATCATTCATGAGTAAGAAACCCCAATACGACCCCGAGGAAATCCGTTTCCCCAACCAAAAGATCGTGGAATCTCCTCTCGTGCCGGAGATGGAGCAATCCTACATCGAATACGCCATGAGCGTCATCGTGGGCCGCGCCCTGCCGGACGTCCGGGATGGCCTCAAGCCTGTCCACCGGCGGATTCTCTACGCCATGTACGAGGATAACCTGACCAGCGACCATCCCTTCAAGAAGTCCGCCACCTGCGTGGGTGACGTGCTGGGCCGTTACCATCCCCATGGCGACGCCTCCGTGTACGACGCCCTGGTGCGCCTGGCTCAGGATTTCTCCATGCGCTATATGCTGGTGGACGGCCACGGCAACTTCGGCTCTGTGGATGGAGACCCCCCGGCTGCCTACCGTTACACCGAAGCCCGCCTTTCCAAGATTTCCGACGAGATGCTGCGGGACATCGACAAAGAGACCGTGGACTGGGACCCCAACTTCGACGAGAGCCGGAAGGAGCCCCGGGTCCTTCCCTCCCGCTTCCCCAACCTCCTGGTAAACGGCTCCAGCGGCATCGCCGTTGGTATGGCCACCAATATCCCGCCTCATAACCTGCGGGAGGTCATCGGCGCCTGCATCTGCGTGCTGGACGATCCCAACGCCACCCTCACAGACCTGATGCAGCACATCCAGGGACCGGATTTCCCCACCCGGGGTATCATCATGGGACGCAGCGGCATCCGCGCCGCCTATGCCACCGGCCGGGGCCGGCTGGTGATTCGCGCCCGCCACGAATTTGAGGAATTCGGCAAGGACCGCACCCGTATCGTCATTACGGAGCTTCCCTATATGGTCAATAAGCGGATGCTGATCAAGTCCATGGCGGAGCAGGTGGAGGACAAGCGCCTGGAGGGCATTTCCGACATCCGGGACGAGTCCGACCGCAACGGTATGCGGGTGGTGATCGAGCTGAAGCGGGATGCCAATCCCCAGGTGGTGTTGAACCGCCTGTTCTCCCAGACCCAGCTCCAGACCACCTTTGCCATCAATATGCTGGCCCTGGTGCAGAACCAGTCTCAGCCCAAGATTTTGTCCCTGCGCCATATCATCGACGAATATCTGGCCTATCAGGAAGAGATCATCGTCCGGCGCACAAAATATGACCTGAGAAAAGCCATGGAGCGGGCCCATCTGCTGGAGGGGCTGCTCATCGCCCAGGACAACATCGACGAGGTCATCCACATCATCCGCAGTTCCTATGACAACGCCAAGCAGAACCTGATGGAGCGCTTTGGCCTGGATGATATTCAGGCCCAGGCCATTTTGGATATGCGGCTGAAAGCCCTCCAGGGCCTTGACCGGGAGAAGCTGGAAAATGAATATAAAGACCTGGAGGAGAAGATCGCCTACTTCAACCGTGTCCTCTCCGACGAGGGCCTGGTGCGCCAGATCCTGAAGGAGGAGCTGACCGCCATTTCCGACAAGTACGGCGACGAGCGCAAGACCGAGATCCAGGACGTGGAGGACGAGATCGACATCGAGGATCTGATCGAAGAGGAACAGTGCGTCTTTACCCTCACCCACGCGGGCTATATCAAGCGCACTCCGGTGAGCGAGTATACCGCCCAGTCCAAGGGCGGCATGGGTAAGAAGGGCATCACCACCCGGGAGGAGGATTACGTCACAGACGTGTTCACCGCCTCCACCCACGACTTTATCCTCTTCTTTACGGATACCGGGAAGGTCTACCGCAAAAAGGGCTATCAGATCCCCGTTTCCGGCAAGGCCGCCAAGGGCACGAACATTGTGAACATCCTGCAGGTGGAGCAGGGGGAGCGCATCCAGACCATGATCCACACCCGGAACATCGAGGATGAGGAAAACCGCTTCCTCTTCATGGTGACCAGGAACGGAACTGTCAAGCGCCTGCCCGTGGGCACCCTCCGCAACCTCCGCAACAACGGTATCCGGGCGCTGAATATGGACGAGGGCGACCGGCTCATCACCGTTCGGGAAACCGATGGCACGAAGAATATTCTCATCGCCACCCATGATGGACAGGCCTGCTGCTTCGAGGAAAACGACGTCCGTCCCATGGGCCGCACCGCTGTGGGCGTCCGGGGTATCCGCCTCCGGGAGGGCGACTATGTGGTCGGCGCGGATGTGGCCGATGATACGAAGGAAGTTCTCTCCATCACGGAAAAGGGCTACGGCAAGCGCACCGGCGTGAGCGAGTACCGCATCACCAGCCGGGGCGGCCTGGGGATCCGCAACTATATGGTCACGGAAAAGACCGGAGGTGTTGTGGGACTTCGGGTGGTGGACGGCAGCGAGGACCTGCTGCTGGTCACCCAGAGCGGCATCCTGATCCGCACCGCCGTTGAAAATATCCGTACCGCCGGCCGCGCAACACAAGGCGTGATCGTGATGCGCTTCAAGGAAGAAGGGGACCGGGTGATTGCCATGGCCCTGGCCGACAGGGATGAGACAGAGGAAACCACTGAGGAATGACCATCAAAACGGGCGGGGCCGGCACCCCGCCCGTGCTTTACGAAAGGACTGTGATCCCATGCCCTACCGCCTGCTTGCCATGGATATGGACGGCACCGTGCTGAACAGTAAAAAAAACATCACCCCCCGGACGGAGGAGGCCGTCCACACCGCCATTTCCGCCGGAAAGGAGGTCCTCTTTGCCACGGGGCGCTGCCTTTCAGAGATGCGGGAGCATCTTGCCCGCTTTCCGGAGATGCGATATGCCATCTGCCTCAGCGGCGCAACGGTGGTAGACCTGCAGAAGGGTGTCACGCTGAGTGTTGCCGCCCTTCCCCGGGAATTGGTGGAGCAGATCATGGCCATGGCCCACGAATTTGACGTTATGGTTGCGGTTTACGCCGGAAACGACGTGTTTTTGGAGGACAGGCACCGGGGAAAAATGGAGTATTATGGCTGCGACTGCTTTGAAAAGCTTTACGGCAACTGTGCCGTCTGGGTGGAGGAGATCGGAGAAGCCATCGCCCTCCGGGGCGGCGACGTGCGAAAGATCAACTTCTACTTCCACAGCACGGAGGAGTGGGAGCAGGGCGGCCGGAAACTGACTGGACTCCCGGTGAGCTACGCAAGAGGCATCCCCAATAATTATGAAATATCCCCTCTGAACGTGACCAAGGGTATGGGCCTTGAGGCCCTTTGCCGGCGCATCGGTATTCCCATTACCCAGGCCATCGCCGTGGGGGATGAGGGAAACGACCTGACCATGATCGAAACGGCGGGTTTGGGCGTGGCTATGGGCAACGCTTCCCAGGCTGTAAAGGACGCGGCGGATGAGATCACTGCCGACTGTGACCACGACGGCGTGGCGGAAGTCATTGAGAAGTATTTGCTCCCGTGAAAAACTTCCGGAAAGGAGAAGGTATGGAAGAGCAGGAAGAGATGAAAAAGGTCACCATTTATACCGACGGCGCCTGCAGCGGCAATCCCGGCCCGGGGGGCTGGGCCGCCATTTTGACCCACATCACAAAGGATGGCGAGTATATTGAAAAGGTGGTCTCCGGCGGCAAAAAGGGCACCACCAACAACTGCATGGAGCTTCAGGCGGTGGTGGCCGCCTTTGAGTGCCTGAAACACCCCAGCAAGGTGCACCTGGTGTCGGATTCCAAATATGTCATCGACGGCCTTTCCAAGGGCTGGGCCAAAAACTGGAGAGCCCACGGCTGGGTGAAGAGCGACAAAAAGACCGCTGCCAACAAGGAGCTTTGGGAAAGGCTCCTGGAACTGACGGAAAAGCACGAGGTGACCTACGAATGGGTCAGGGGCCATGCCCAGAATGCTTATAATAACCGCTGCGACCAACTGGCGGTGGAGGAGAGCAAAAAATATAAGGAATGACCCTTTCAGCGGGAAGTTTACAAACTGTTCACATGGAAATCATAATTCCGAAAAAAGTAGTGGATATATTAAGAATCAGCAAAGGGAACTCCCATCCCAATGCATGTTTTTTCTCCCTCCTAACACACAGCAAAGAGAGCGTGTTGCATCTGCAATACGCTCTCTTTGTATCCTCCGCAAAATGGGATGGAGGAACGGTTTTCCTGATGGGAAATATCCATTATAACGGAGGACGCACTATGAAAAGCAGAGAAGAAGTCAGATCCATCATCGAAAACGCGCCGGCAGCAAGGGCGTATAACAAAAAACCCCACCATTTTTCCAACCAGACCATCGGCCGCATTTTTGCTTCGCTGCTGATCCTGTCCGGCGCCGCCTGCCTGCTGCTGACCAGGCAGGTATACCGGGTGCTCCCCTACATACTGGGCGGGGCCATGGCGGTGATCGGCATCAATCACGTGGCCTGCGGCCTTTGGACAAAAGAGTATCAAAGCAGTGAGACCAAGCTCACCGCCAACGGCATCGTATATTTCTTCCTGGGAGCGGTCATCCTGTATCATCACGCCGACGCCGACGCGGTCATCGGCAGCATCTGGGGCGTTCTGGGCCTCATGAAGGGCTCCGAGGCCCTGAATACTGCCCTTTACAGCCTGTCGCAAAAGAAGCCCTTCGCGGCGAAGGCCATCCATGCGGTGATCGAGTTGTCATTGGGATTCCTGCTTTTGACGGATCCCTCCTCCGCCGTTGCCCACCATGTGTTCCTCCTGGGATTGGAGCTGGCGCTGGTGGGATGGCAGATCCTTCGGGAATGAAGGCCGGACCCCAGGCAAAGGCCCCGCAGGACCGGAACAGTCCGGCTTTCAAAGCGGGTATCCCCCTTGTCAATTTCTGAAATCAGGTGTACAATAAGAAATCATTGTGAAATCCGCGTCAAAGAACGCAAGGAGGATACGATTATGAAGGATGGATTCATTTCTGTTGCCTGCGGCACACCCAAGCTGCGCCTTGCGGACTGCCATTATAACGCCGAGCAGACCTTTTCCATGATGCGGGCTGCGGAGAAGGCGGGCGTCAAGGTCCTTGTTTTACCGGAGCTGGGCCTTACCGGCTACACCTGCGGGGACCTCTTCTACCAGACGGCCCTCATCCGCGGGGCGGAGGAAGCCCTGGCCACGGTTTTGGAGGCCACCCGTCCGCTGGAAGTGGTCACCGCCGTGGGACTGCCGGTGGAGAAGGACAACAAATTGTATAATTGCGCTGCTATTATACAAAGGGGAAAGATCCTTGGCGTAGTTCCCAAGACGAATCTCCCCAATTACGGAGAATTTTACGAAAAACGCCAGTTTGCCCCCGCCCCGGAGGGGAACTCCACCGTGACCCTCTGCGGTCAGAGGGCGCCCTTCGGCAAGCTGGTCTTCTCCTGCGCGGAGATGAAGGACCTGGTGCTGGGCTTTGAGATCTGCGAGGATATGTGGGCCCCCGTCTCCCCCGCCGCGGACCTTGCCGCCGCCGGGGCTACCATCCTGGGCAACCTTTCCGCCAGCAACGATATCATCGGCAAAGACGCCTACCGCCGTCAGTTGGTCACCATGCAGTCCGCCAAGCTCCTGTGCGGCTATGTCTACGCAAGCTCCGGTGAGGGAGAGTCCACCTCCGACGTGGTGTTCGGCTCCCACCAGATGATCGCCGAAAACGGCACCATGCTCACCGAGAGCCGCTTTGAGGGCGGCCTCCACGCGTCTGAGATCGACGTTGCAAAGCTGGCCTACGAGCGCCGCCGCACCCAGATGTTTGGAAGAAAGCCCGGGGATGTGGAGGAGGTCCCCTTCTCCCTCTCCGTGACCGCTACCAAGTTGACCCGTTATATTGCCCCCATGCCCTTCGTGCCCGAGGGGAAGGAGGACCGGGACGAGCGCTGCAGGGAGATCCTCTTCATTGCCTCCCTTGGATTGAAGCAGCGCTTGGAGCACACCGGTGCCAAGACCGCCGTAGTGGGCCTTTCCGGCGGACTGGACTCCACCCTGGCCGTGTTGATCACCGGCCTTGCCATGAAGATGCTGGACCGCCCCGCCTCTGAGATCATCGCCGTGACCATGCCCTGCTTTGGCACCACGGACCGTACCAGAAACAACGCCGTCATCCTGGCTGAGCAGATGGGCGCCACACTGCGTACCGTCGATATTGCAAACACCGTCCGCAGCCATTTCCGGGACATCGGCCACGATATGGAGGACCATTCCGTTACCTTTGAAAACGGCCAGGCCCGTGAGCGCACCCAGGTCCTGATGGACATCGCCAACGCCACCGGCGGCATCGTCATCGGCACCGGCGACCTCAGTGAGCTGGCCCTTGGCTGGTGCACCTACAACGGCGACCACATGAGTATGTACGGCGTCAACGCCTCCATCCCCAAGACCCTGGTGCGCCATCTGGTGGGCTATCTTGCCCGGGACAACGCCAAAAAGGATGAGGCCCTCCGGGACGTGCTGGAGGATATCCTGGATACCCCTGTCTCCCCCGAGCTGCTGCCTGCCGTTCAGGGCCAGATCGCCCAGAAGACGGAGGATCTGGTGGGTCCCTATGAGCTTCACGATTTCTTCCTCTATTATATCCTCCGCTGGGGATTCTCCCCCTCCAAGGTTTACCGTCTTGCGCTGAAGGCCCACGGCGACAAGTACAGCCGTCAGGTCATTTTGAAGTGGCTCAAGACCTGCTACCGCCGCTTCTTCACCCAGCAGTTCAAGCGCAGCTGCCTGCCGGACGGCCCCAAGGTGGGCTCCGTGGCCCTCTCCCCCAGAGGGGATTGGCGGATGCCCTCCGACGCCAAGTGGGCGCTGTGGCAGGCGGAGCTGGAGACGCTGGAATAAAACAGGGCGGATCCGCCCATCCCATTCTGATTTCTTTAGGGGAACGCTATGGAAGAAAAACTTTCCGCCACAGCGCTGCTGGCAGACCTTTTGAACATGGCGGAGGCCATGCTCGTCAGCGGCTCGGAGATCACCCGTGTGGAGGACACCATCACCCGCATGGGCCTCGCCTATGGCGCCAGCCACATGAACGTCTTTGTCATCACATCCTGCATCATCGTCACCATGGCCACCCCTGATGGCCAGGAGCTGACCCAGACCCGCCGGGTACTGGTGGCCGGCGGCACGGACTTTAACAAGCTGGAGCGCTACAACGACCTCAGCCGCCGCTGCTGCTCCGGCACGGTGGATGCCCATCATCTGGGCGCGGAGGTAAAGGCGATCTCCGACGCCCGGCCCAGCCGCTGGAGTATGTATCTGGGAAGCGTGTTGGCTTCGGGAGGCTTTGCCGTGTTTTTCGGTGGTTCTCTCATAGACGGCGCCGTGGCCGCTCTTTTTGCCGTCCTCATCTGCCTGCTGCAGGAAAAGCTGCTGCCCCTTTGCATGAACCAGTTGGCCTTTAACATGATCTGTTCTCTCATTGTGGGAGGCCTTACCGGTATCTGCACCAGGGCTCTGCCCATTTTGCACCTGGACAAGATCATGATCGGTTATATCATGCTGCTCATTCCCGGCCTTGCCATGACCAATGCGGTACGGAATATCCTGGTGGGAAACACCATTTCCGGCATCATGCGCTTCACCGAGGCCCTTTTGTGGGCGGCGGCGCTGGCCATCGGCTTCATGATCGCCATGTTCCTGACGGGAGGCGCCTATGTCTGATGCTTTGATACAGCTCCTTACCGCTTTTATCGGCGCTCTGGGGTTTTCGTTGGTATTCAATGTCCGGCGGGAGCTTTTGCTGTCAGCCTCTCTGGGCGGAATGCTGGTGTGGGGCGTGTACTTGTTCTGCGGGTATTTTTTTGAGGGGGTGTTTTTGCCCTCCCTTGTGGCGGCGGCCTTTGCCTCCCTCTATTCCGAGATCCTGGCGCGTGTGAAAAAAGCCCCTGCCACCGTTTTTTATACCCCCGCCCTGATCCCACTGGTGCCCGGCGGCTCCCTGTATTACACCATGAGCTATGCCATCCGCGGCGAATGGGAAAGCATGAGCCTTTCCGGCAGCAGCACCGCTTACTGCGCCCTGGGCATCGCCGTTGGCATGAGCCTTGTGCTGTCAACGGACTTCACCCTGCGCAAAATCATTGGGAAGCTGAGCTTAAAAGGAAAATTGGATCAGAACAAGAGATGAAAAAAGCCGCTGCGGCCGCAGCGGCTTTTCTTTTATGATTTTTTCACCCTCAGGCACCGCATGGCATTCAGAATGGCGATGACGGCCACGCCAACGTCGGCAAATACCGCCGCCCACATACTGGCCAGGTTCATGGCGCCCAAGATCAGCACCACGCCCTTGACCACCAGGGAGAATACGATATTCTGCCGCACGATGGCCAGGGTTTTCCGGGCAATCCCCATGGCCAGGGCCAGCTTGGCCGGGTCGTCGTCCATGAGCACGATGTCGGCGGCCTCAATGGCGGCGTCGGAGCCAAGGGCTCCCATGGCCACGCCCACATCCGCCCGGGTCAGGACCGGCGCATCGTTGATGCCGTCACCCACGAAGACCACGCTGCTGCCGGGGGTCTTTTTGGCGAGGATCTCCTCCGTCAGGGAGACCTTGTCGCCGGGCAGAAGCTCTGCGTGGAATTCCCGGATGCCCAGGGTCTTGGCAACGTCCGCGGCCACGGCGGTGCTGTCGCCGGTGAGCATCACTGTCCGTTTCACGCCGCTGCTGTGCAATTCGGAAATGGCCTTTTTGGCGCTGTCCTTGGGAAGGTCCGAGATGACAATGTGACCTGCAAACACGCCGTCCACCGCCACATACACGATAGTCCCGGGAACTTCGGAGGGAGTAAAGGCGATGTGCTCCGCTTCCATCAGCCGCCGGTTGCCCGCAAGGATGGTTTTGCCGTCCACTGTGGCCCGGAGGCCGTGGCCCGCCAGCTCCCCGGCATCGGTGACGCGCCCGGCGTCAAGGCCGGCGCCCCAGGCGGTGCGAAGAGAAAGGGCGATGGGATGGTCGGAGAAGATCTCCGCAAGAGCCGCGGATTCCAGCAGGGCTTCTTTGGAAAATCCCTCTGCCGGATGGACCTGAGAAACCGTGAATACGCCCTGGGTCAGTGTGCCCGTCTTGTCGAAGATGACGGTCTCTGCCTTGGCCATGGATTCCAGGTAAGTGCTGCCCTTGACCAGAATGCCGCATTTGGAGGCCGCGCCGATGCCGCCGAAAAAGCTCAGCGGCACGGAGATCACCAGGGCGCAGGGGCAGGAGATGACCAGGAAGATCAAGGCCCGGTGGAGCCAGTCCTGCCAGACAGTGCCCGCCAGGAAACCCAGGCCGGGAGCGAAGCGGAGCAGGAGCGTGGGCACCAGAAACAGCGCCGTGGCCGCCATGACCACACAGGGGGTATAGTACCGGGCAAACCGGGTGACAAAGGCCTCGCTTCTGGCCTTCTTCTCCCCCGCGTTTTCCACCAGGTCCAGAATCTTTGCAACGGTGGAGTCCTCAAAGGGCTTTGTGACCCGCACCCGCAGCATACCGCCTCCATTGACGCAGCCGCTGAGACAGGTGTCACCCGGCCGCACCTCCCGGGGAGCGGACTCACCGGTGAGGGCGGCAGTGTCCAGGCTGGAGGTGCCCTCGGTCACAATGCCGTCCAGGGGAATGCGCTCGCCGGGCTTGATGACGATGGTGTCCCCCACGGAAACCTCTTCGGGGTCCACCTCCTCCACGGAGCCATCCTCCCGCTCCAGGTTCGCCGTCTCCGGGCAGATATCCATGAGGGCGGCGATGGAGGCCCGGGAGCGGCCCACGGCGTAGTCCTGAAACAGCTCGCCGGTCTGGTAAAAGACCATGACAAAGACGGCCTCGGCGTATTCGCCGGTCAAAAACGCACCGACGGTAGCCAGGGCCATGAGAAAATTCTCGTCAAAGACCTGCCCGTTCCTGATGTTGCGGATGGCCCGGTAAAGGACGTCCCAACCGGCTGTCAGATAAGGGATCAGGTACAAAGGCCAGGCGCGCAGGCAAAACAGCACGCTTCCGTCCTCCCCCACCCGGCTGAAGGAGAGAAAGGGGATGGGAAAGGGGAAGGAGATTTCGGGAAGGATCTTGAGGATCACCAGCAGCACGGCGGCGGAAAGGATGCGCAGAAGCATCCGCTTTTCTTTTTTGGAAAGGTTGGGCATAAGATCAACTCCTTGTTGATGGGACGGGCGGCAGGCGGAGGCCTGCCGCTGAAGCGTTAGATGTGGATGATGCAGTCGGGCTCCACCTTTTTGCAGACGGCCACCACTTCCTGCATAATCTGGTCGAAGCGCTGGTCGTCTGCGTCGACGGTCATTTTCTGGGCCATGAAGCTGACGGTGGCGTCGTTGACGCCGTCAATCTTCTTGATGGCGGCTTCCATTTTGGCGGCGCAGTTGGCGCAGTCCAGATCAGTGAGCTTAAAACGCTTTTTCATTTCTAATTCCTCCAAAAACAAAAAATTGTGGATAGTTTTACTCGCAGACGTGTTCGAAACCCTGGTTGATGATGGTTTTCACATGGTCGTCGGCCAGGGAATAAAATACGGTTTTGCCCTCCCTGCGGGCTTTCACCAACTGGGCGTTTTTCAGGGAGCGAAGCTGGTGGGAAATGGCGGACTGGGTCATACCAAGGAGCTGGGCGATGTCGCAAACGCACATTTCCGACTCAAACAGCACATAAAGAATGCGGATACGGGTGGAATCACCGAAAATACGGAACAATTCCGCAAGGTCGTAAAGGGTGTCCTCCCCCGGCATCCTGCTCCGCACCCGCTCCACGATCTCCTCGTGGGCATGGATGAAGTCACAGCACTCCACATTATAGCGGTCTTCCATGGGGGCCTCCTTTCATTTGAATAATTGTTCATATGTTCATTATATCCAGAACGGAAGATTTGTCAACTGCTTTTTGCGGAAAGTGTGGAAAAACAGATGACGCTGTGATAAACTATCCTCAATATCATTGGGAGGAACGTGCCATGACCGAAGAACTCAAGGCCCTGCTGGAACGGCAGGACAAAAACATTTTTGCAAAATACAACCACGTCGAGGTGGAGAGCGCGGAGCTGGACAAGGTGGTCTACAAGCTGGAGATCAACCCGGACTGCAAGAACCCCCTGGGCTTTGTCCACGGCGGTGCCCTTTACACCATGGCGGACAACGCCGCCGGAGGCGCCGCCCACACCGACGGCCGCCGCTATGTGACCCAGACCAGCAGTATGTATTATCTCAGCAACCAGAGCGAGGGAACCATCCGGGCCACCGGACGGGTGATCCACCGGGGCCGGGCCACCTGCCTGGTTCGGGTGGAGGTCACGGGAGACAACGGCAAGCTCCTTTGCATGGGGGAGTTTACGTTTTTCTGCCTGGATTCCAAGAAGAAGGACTGAGGGAACCGCTCTTTCCGTCCACAGAAGAAAGGACCGCCAGCGCACCTGCCCGGTGCAAAAGCTGGCGGTCCTTTTTTCGGCAGTTCCTTTATCGGCGCTGCGGGGCTTCATTTTTTCATAGGCATGGTGTAGAGGAAACGGGTGGACTGCTGGTCGCTCTCGGCTTTCAGGGTGCCCTTGTGCTCGGCGGCGATGGCGGCGGCAATGGGTAGGCCCAGGCCGAAGCCGGACTTCTCCCCTCTTGAGGCGTCCGCCCGGTAGAAGCGCTCAAAAATCCGCTTCAACTGCTCCGGCGGGATGGGAGTGCCGGGGTTGGACACCTGCAGGCGTACCTGCTTTTCCGTTTTTTCCAGCAGAAGCGTGACGGTGCCCCCTTCCGCGCCGTATTTAATGGCGTTGTCCAGCAGGATGGAGACAAGGCGGCGCAGCTTGTCCCCGTCCCCCAGAACCAGAACATCCTCCGCGATGGAGCACTCCAGGCGCTTCCCTGCCTCAAAGGCCACCGGTTCGAAGGGCAGCGCGGTCTCCGCAGTCAGGTCGGACAAGTTCACCTCTGTCAAAAAAACGGTGGGGGCAGCATTGTCCGCCCGGGCCAGGGTCAGCATCTCTTCCACCAGGGTGCGCATTTGCCCAGCCTCGGAGCGGATGTTGTCCACCCAGCGGCCCGGAGCCTCCGGCAGGGCCGTGCGCTCCAGCAACTCCGCGTTGGAGAGGATGACGGTCAGGGGCGTTTTCAGCTCATGGGAGGCGTCGGATAGAAATTGCCGCTGCTGCTGCCAGGCCCGCTCCACGGGTTTTGTGCTCCAGAAGGCCAAAGCTATGGAAATGGACAGCAAAAGCAGCAGCGCCGCCCCGGCGATGGCAAGATAGGAGCCCATCATCCGCGCCAGCATGGCCTCCTCCATGGACATATCCACAAAGGCGATGCGGAGGTAGAGGCCGTTGTCCTGAAGGCGGTAGCGCAGCTTGTAGGCGCGGATGGTGCCCTCTGCCTGGTTCTGGGCCAGGCACTGGGCCAGAATATCGGAGAGGATCTGCGTATTTTCCAGGTCATCGTAGGTGCCGCCGGTCACGTAGGCGGTGGACCCCCAGACGTTGACGGTGAAGTAGGGCAGCAGGACCCGGTTGCGGTCCATGGAAAAGCTGGGATAGGTGAAAGAATCCTCCTGCAGGGCGCGGCGGAGGGTCTGGTCGCTGAGGGCGGAGATGTTCTGCTGCACGGAGTAATAGACTGCCAGCAGGACCACCAGTAAAACGGCAGTGACCAGCGCCATGCAGATGGCGACAAATTTGGCCCGGAGCTTTCGGATCATGGCGGGTTCACTTCCTTTCGCCCGGAAAAACGGTTGTGATTGCCAAAGCTTTGTGGAAAAGCTTGTGGAAAACGTGGAAAAGTCCGTGGAAAAGCTTGGGGAACTCAGTCGGATTCCTCCAGCCGGTAGCCCACCATGCGGATGGTGCGGATCTTCACCCGGGACTTGAGATGGGTGAGCTTGCGCCGGAGGAAGGAGATGTAGACCTCCACGTTGTTGTCCTCGGCATCGGACTCATAGCCCCAGATCTTGAGGAGGATGGTATCCTTGGTGATGACCTGGGTGTGGTTGCGCATCAAAAGCTCGCACAGGTCGAATTCCTTCCGGCTGAGATGGACGCTACGCTCGCCGCATGCCAGGGAAAAGGAGCCCTTGCTGAGGGTCAGGTCGCCGAAGGATACCTCGTCTGTCTGGCGCAGCTCCGGGGACCGGCGGCTGAGGGCCCGGATGCAGGCCAGCAGCTCCCGGGGCTCGAAGGGCTTGGTCAGGTAGTAGTCCGCGCCGCAGTCCAGACCCTCCACCCGGTCACTCAACTCGCTGCGGGCGGTGAGCATCAGTACCGGTGTGGTGCTGCCCCAGGCGCGAAGCTCCCGCAGTACGGAAAAGCCGTCCTTTTTGGGCAGCATCACATCCAGAATGATGATGTCATAAATACCGCTTTCGGCATTGTCCAGACCCGCTTCGCCGTCATGGCACACGTCGGCGGTGTAGCCCTCCAGGGCCAGGAGGTCCTGGAGAGTGGCGGCGAGGCGGTGTTCGTCTTCAACAATCAGAACGCGCATAAAAGACTCCTTTCTGCAGGAGGGTGCTTACCCCTCCAGGCCGCTCAGGGCGATGACCATCAGGGGATCCAGCAGGTCGGTGGGGACGCGGTAGATGGTCTTTTCGTCGTTCAAACGGACATAGCGGGCCGCGCCGTCCAGAGTCAGGCCGCCCACGGTCATCTTCAGATGACCCTCCAGGTCCGTGGCGGTGGTGTAGTTGGTCCAAAGGGTGGCGGCGGGGGCGTCAAAGCCGCAGATGCTCAGGGCTTCGGCGCTGGGGCGGTAGTCCACGCACCTTTCGATTTTCAGGGCCGCCAGGTCCTCCATCAATCCCCGGACCCGGGGCGCGTCAGTGATGTTGGCCCCTTCGGCGCGCCAGGTGGTGATCCCCTCGCTCTGGTAAGAGGTAAGGCTCAGGCGCAGGGGGTCGGAGCCGTCCTCCGGGGGAGCGCCCTGGATGGTGATCTTCTGAAGCCTGTCCTCCGTGAGCTGGGGAAGCTCCGGCAGAAGACACATATCGTATACGGGGACGGACATCAGCTTCATCAGCGTGCCGGGATAGATGTAAACGGTAGTCAGGTCGCCGTTCAAAAGGGCATAGTAGCTGTTGCCGTCGGTGGTGGTGTTGCCGAAGGCCATGGAGATGACGGTGCCCTCCGCAGCGGTGGCGGTGATGGTGGCCCGGGGTTCGGTAAGGCCGTAGGTCTCCAGGCTCTCCGGGGCGGTCAGGGTCTGCTGGGGCGCCGTGGTCTCCAGGGTGTCCAGAATGGTGGTGACGGTGCCGTCATCCAGGGGGAACCCATCGTCGTGGACCCAGAACCAGGCGCCGTCCTCCCCCTTGTGGAAGGCCAGGGTGGTGCTGCCGTTGCTGTAGGAAAGGTCGTTCCAGCCGCTCTGGCTCTCCCCGGCGGTGACGGCGGAGGAGCTGCTAGAATCGGGAACATCCCGGTTTTTCCGGAATCTGATGCCCAGCACGATCAAAAGGGCGATGACCAGAACGCCCAGAATGGCGCCGAGGATGGAGATAAGTCGTCTTTCTTTCCAGGACATAGGGGCCTCCAAAATAAGTATTCCGATCGGGGGATGGCGGCCGCTTGAGCTGCGGTGCTTCCCCGGGGAAGAAATTTTGATATATTATACCTCTTGGGCAGCTCCCGCGTCAAGAAAAGGGATTTGAGGCCCCTTTCTGCTCCAAAGGGAGGTGGATTTTTTCGGGGAGCGTAAGCAAAAAAGAGCCGATACCCGGGAAAAAACGAAAAATTTTGCGGAACTTGCCAAGAAGTTGCTAAAATTTGCAAAATATAAAAAAGAAAAAAGAATTTGTTGAAAACTGCAGAAAACCCCTGTATAATGATTGCGCCGCAGCGGATTACGCCTGCGGATGTGTGAAATCATTCAGGACGGAATGCGATCGTCCCACGAATTATGGAGGAAACTATGAGAGGCTTTCACAGCGTTGTTGACGAGATTCGCCAGGACGTATTTAAAGAGGTCGCCAAGCTTGCCTATGAGGGCGGCGATCTGACGCGTGTGGATCTGATTCCCTACCAGATGGTGCGCAAGGATGCCCTGCAGGAGCGCAGCGACGTTTTTCTGCAGCGCGCCATCATTACCGAGCGTGTGCGTCTGGCTCTGGGTATGCCCTATGAGTCCGCCGCCAACCAGATTCCCATCAGCGCCACCATTGCCAAAGCTGATATCGACCAGAAGTTCTTTGAAGAGCCCCTGGTCAACATCATTCCCTTTGCCTGCAACGCCTGCCCTCCCAAGCAGGTCCGCATCACGGACAACTGCCAGGGCTGCACGTCCCATCCCTGCATGAATGTCTGCCCCAAGGACGCCATCTATGTGGATAAGTACAACCACTGCCACATCAACCAGGATAAATGCATCAAGTGCGGCAAGTGCTTCAACCAGTGCCCCTACCGCGCCATTTCTAAGATCGAGCGCCCCTGCGCCGCTGCCTGCGGCATGGACGCCATCGAGTCCGACGAGCTGGGCCGCGCCAAGATCAACTATGATAAGTGTGTCTCCTGCGGTATGTGCCTGGTGAACTGCCCCTTCGCCGCCATCGCGGACAAGAGCCAGATCTTCCAGATCATCAACGCCATCCGCCGCGGCGAGGAAGTCATCGCCTGCGTGGCCCCCGCCTTTGTGGGCCAGTTCAAGGGTGCTACCCCCGGCAAGATCCTGGCCGCCATGCGCAAGCTGGGTTTCTCCGAGGTGGTGGAAGTGGGTATCGGCGCAGACCTGTGCACCATTCAGGAAGCCCACGACTTCCTGAACGAGGTTCCTGAAAAAATCCCCTTCATGGGTACCTCCTGCTGCCCCGCCTGGTCCGTCATGGCCAAGAAGACCTACCCCGAGATGAAGGAAAACATCTCCATGGCCCTGACCCCCATGGTCATCACTGCCCGCATGGTCAAGAAGAAGCATCCCGATGCCCGCATCGTCTTCGTCGGTCCCTGCGCCGCCAAAAAGCTGGAGGCCAACCGCAAGTCCGTCCGCTCCTATGTGGACTTCGTCCTCACCTTCGAGGAGCTGCGCGGTATGTTTGACGCCAAGGAAGTGGACTTTTCCACCATCGAGGAAGACCCCAACATGGACGACTTCAAGCACGGCACCGGTATGGGCCGCGGCTTCGCCGTCTCCGGCGGCGTTGCGGCTGCCGTGGTGGAGGCCGTCAAGCACATCGACCCCACCGTGGAGGTCAAGACCGACTTTGCCACCGGATTGAAGGACTGCAAGAAGATGCTGGCCATGGCCAAGGCCGGCCGCCGCAACGGCTATCTGCTGGAAGGCATGGCTTGCCCCGGTGGCTGCGTGGCCGGCGCCGGTACCATCCGTCCCATCAAGGATGCCACCCTGGCCGTCGAGAAATTCAAGAACGATGCCGCCGAGATGAGCTGCGCCGCCTCTCCCTACCTGGATCAGCTCAAGGATGTGGAAGAGTTTGAGAAGCTGGAGATGGAGCTCTTCCGCAAGGAAGATAACGCCAAGAACGCTGAATAACCTACTTACGACGAAGCCCCGCTGCATCAGCAGCGGGGCTTTTTTTGCGTTACAGGCGGAGGATCCGGGCCCTAAGGGCTTCGGCATCTTTCGTATCGTGTGTCACCAGTAGCACGGTCTTTTCCTCCGCTGCTTCCCGGATCAGGGTGAGGCACAGGCGCCGGTTCTCTTCATCCAGGCCGGTAAAGGGCTCGTCCAGGGCCAGGCCTCCGGAATGTGCCAGCAGGGCCCGGGCAAGGGACAGCCGCCGCTTCATGCCGCCGGAGTAATCCCGTACCCGCTTCTCCCCTTCCTCCCCCAGTCCCAGGCGGACAAGGAGGGCCCGGGCGGCGGACTCATCCAGCTCCCGGCCCAGGGCGAAGCGAAGGTTTTCCATGGCGGTGAGGCCCTCCAGGAGGCGGTCCTCCTGGAACATGGCCCGGAAGTTTTCCGCCCCGCGGACCTGCCCACGGTCTGCCGTTTCCAGGCCCAGGATGATGCGCAGAAGGGTGGTCTTGCCGCTTCCCGAAGGAGCCATGATGCAGGTGACGCCCTTCTCCGCCCGGAAGCTGACGCCGCGGAGCACTGGGCGGCCGTCATAGGATTTCCAGAGCTGTTCAACCTGCACCTTCGTCACCCGCCTTTCTCAAAAGCGCGTTCACCGCCAGAAGGAAGACTTTTTCAAAGGCCATGGACACCGCCACGATGGCCGCCGTCCAGGCGAAGAGGTCGGCGGTCTGGAAGTAGACCTTGGCCATGTACAGCCGTTCCCCCATGGACCCGCCGGGAAGGCCGATGACCTCGGCGGCGATGCCCGCTTTCCAGCAAAGGCCCAGGCCCAGGGATACGGCGGAGCGGAAATGGGGTGCGACGGCGGGCAGGTACAGCCAGCGCACCTGCCGCCAAAGAGGCACGCGGTAGACCCGGGCCATTTCCAGCAGTTTCCCGTCTGCCTGGCCGATGCCGGTCAGCACCGCCAGGTACACGGGCGGGAACACCATCAAAAAAGAAATGAAAAAGGAGAGCTGCCGGCTGTTCAGCCAAACCAGGGCCAAAATGATAAAGGATGCCACCGGCACCGCCTTGATACAGGCCACCGCCGGGGCCAGAAATTCCCGGACGGGACGGAACCGGTAGGCCGGGACGGCCAGGGCGCTTGCCGCCAGGCATGCGGTGAGAAAGCCGCCGATGATACGAAGGGCCGACCAGCCCACGGCGCGCCAGAAGCCTGCCGTCACGGCCAGCTCCGCCAGACGTGCCAGCGCCGCCAGGGGGGAGGGCAGCAGCAGGCTCTCACCCAGCAGGAGACTCCCCACCTGCCAGAGGGCCAGCCAGACCAGGACTGCCCACAGCCGTATGCGGTTTTTGGGGGCAGGTTTCATCATGGAGGTCCTTTCCGGGCGGATGCCTACGGTGGCTGGCGGAGGGAAGGCACGCTTCCGCGGGGCGCAAAGGAGCGCGAACCCACGGGAGCGCAGGGAAAAAGGGCCGATCAGGCGCCGTGATAAAAGTCCGCTTCGGGGAGTGTGCCGCCTACGGAGGCGGGATCGGCGTCAAAGAGCACCTGGAGATAGCCGGAGAGGGTATCCTTCATCTCCTTGCCAATGATGCACACAATGTTGCAATGGGGCAGGGCCTTTTCGGCCACGGCGGCGTTCACGATGCCATAGCTGCCAATGAGGGCTGCGGCATCGGCAACGTTGCTGTTCACCCATTCCACGCTTTCGGCGTAGTCGTTGAGGAAGGCGGCCACGGCGTCGGGATTCTCTTCCACCACGTCCTTGCGGGCCACGATGACGCCGGTGACCATGCCGGAGCCGTTATCCAGGGCGTCCCACTCGGCGGTGAGGTCCAGGGCGACCCGCAGGCCCTCCACCTTGCTCTGGGCCACGGTGACGAAGGGCTGGGGCAGCAGGGCGATGGTGGCCGCGCCGGAAGCAAGAGCGGCCACGCACTCGCTGTGCTCGCTCTTCCAGTCCAGGGTCAGGCCGGTGTCAGGGTCCACGCCGTTTTCACGGAGCAGGTACCGCAGGCCGAATTCGGGGGTGGAGCCTTTGCCGGCGCCCACCACGGTCTTACCGGCCAGATCGCCCATGGACTGGACTTCCTCCCCCTTTTCCACGATGTAGATCACGCCCAGGGTGTTGATGGCCAGGGTTACGATCTCGCCGTTGGTTTTGTTGTAGAGGACGGAGGCCAGGTTGGCGGGCACGCAGGCCATGTCCAGGTCGCCCTTAATGAGGGCGGGAGTCACCTCGTCGGCGCTGCCGGCCAGGGTGAAGGTATAGGGCAGGTCCTCCCGGTCCTGAAGATCAGCAATGGAAACAGGCTCGGTTTGCTCCGCGGGCTGCATACCGGAGCGCTCCATCAGCTCCACCAGGCCCATGGCGGTGGGGCCTTTCAGGGCGGCGATGGAGAAGGCAGCCCGCTCCGGCTCGCCTTCCTGGGCGGGAACGGAGGAGACGGCGGAGGAAGCGGCGGGAGCGGAAGAAACGGGGCCGGAAGCGGCGGGGGTTTCCCCCTTTGTGCCGCAGGCGGTGAGGCTCAGGGCCAGCACCAGAGCCAAAGAGGCGATTTTTTTCAGCTTCATGATTGCAGTTCCTTTCGTAAATGTGATTCAGGAGGTTTACAGGTCTTCCGGCGCGTACACGGTTTTTGCCGTGACACCGCTGAGCCGCCCGATCTTTCCGGAGAGGGCGGAGATGACGCCTCCGGGGGCGTCCAGGGCCACGGAGATGATGTTCACGCCCCGCTCCCGGTAGGGAACGCCCATGCGGCTGATGATGTACTGTCCGTACTGGTGCAAAAGGCCGTTCAGGGGGGCGACGGAGTCCGGGTCCTTTACGATGATGGCCAGAACCGCCACGCGCTTTTCCATGGAAATCCTCCTTTCGGATAAAAAACCTCTCCCCCGCTTGACAAGCGGAGGAGAGGAAAGCAGCATCATAAGACGCGGTCACCGCGTCGCTTTCGTACCACCACTTTCGGCTCGGAAGCACCTTGCCGTCAGAACGGGAGTTTGATTGAAGGGTCAGCGGTCAGAGCATCTTTCCGCCAACGAATGTATGATAGCATGGGTTTGCCCCGCTGTCAATCCTTGGCGGCGGGCGTTTCCTCCGGGGCGCAGCGGGCAAAGGTGGCGGTGAGGTCCCGGATGGAGGCGGCAAGTTCTTTGGTCAGCAGGGCGCCGTCCACCCGCCAGCTCCAGTTGCCCTGGGCGGTGCCGGGAGTGTTGATGCGCCCCTCGCTGCCAATGCCCAGATAATCCTGGAGCTGGGCGATGAACAGGGCGGACACGCTGCCCTGGCCGGCCCGGAGAATGGCCTCGGGCGCTCCCTTGCCGGAAGCACCCAGGTACTTCTTGACAAAGGCCTTTTCCGCCTTGGAGGCGGTTTTCCACCAGCCGTGGAGGGTGTCGTTATCGTGGGTGCCGGTGTAGCACAGGGAGTTTTCCACATGGTTGTGGGGAAGATAGGCGTTGGCAGGGGAATCGAAGGCAAATTGCAGCACCTTCATACCGGGCAGGCCGGAATCGCGCAGCAGGTCCAAAACAGCGGGAGTCAGAAGCCCCAGGTCCTCGGCTATGAAGCGCACTTGGGGGAACCAGCCCATCACGGGCCGCAGCATCTCCATGCCGGGGCCCTTCTCCCAGTGGCCCTCCTTGGCGCTCTTGGCCCCGGCGGGCACGGCCCAGTAACTCTCAAGTCCCCGGAAATGGTCGATGCGGATCATGTCAAAGAGCTTTTGGGCGCCGTCAATGCGGCGGATCCACCAGCCGTAGCCATCACGCTTCATGGCAGGCCAGTTGTACAGGGGATTGCCCCAGAGCTGGCCCTCCTCGGAGAAGTAGTCGGGGGGCACGCCGGCCACCATCTGGGGATGGCCCTCGTCGTCCAGCAGGAATTCCTTCCGCTCGCTCCATACATCCGCGGAGTCCAGGGAGACATAGATGGGCATATCGCCGATGATGCGGATGCCCAGGGCGTTGACATATTCCTTCAGGGAGGCCCACTGGGTAAAGAACCAGTATTGAACGTGGGTCTGGAAGGCGATCTCATCAGCCAGGGCCACGCGGGCGGCCTCCACGGCCTGCCATTCGTGGCGGCGGAGGGCCTCGTCGGGCCAGTTAAACCAGGCGTCGGCGTAATGGGCGTGGGCGGCCCGAAAGAGGGCGTATTCCTTCACCCAGAAGTTTTTCTCGGCCCAGGCGGCCACCTGCCCGCCCTCGACTTCCCTGGCGCGGCTGTAGGCCTTGCGCAGCAGGGTTTCCCGGCTTTTGGAAAGGGCGGCGTAGTCCACCTGTCCGTCCTCGGGAAGGGCGGCCTTGTTCAGCTCTTCCTCCGTCAGGAAACCGGATTGGGCCAGGGTGTCCAGGTCAATGAAAAGGGGATTTCCCGCGAAGGTTGACTCGCTGGCGTAGGGGGAATTGCCCGCTCCGGCAGGGCCTACAGGCAGGATCTGCCACCAGCGCTGGCCGGCGGCGTGGAGAAAATCGGCAAAGGCACGGGCCTCCTTCCCCAGAGAGCCGATGCCGTACCGGCCGGGGAGAGAAAAGATCGGCAGCAAAATGCCGGCGGAACGTTCCATAAATGTCCTCATTTCCGGAGCATAGGCTCCCTGGATTTCAAGGCTATTTTAGAGTTTGGGGAGTAGAATGTCAAGTGAGAGCCGGGGATGTCCCGGTTCTCTCTTATGTGCTGGTGGCTAAAATCATAAGATTCATGTTGGCCTTTCCTCCGGCGTTATTGCTTTCCCGGTCCCTTTGTTTCTTCTGATTTGGCTTTGATTCCTGTACCCCTTGGCGTGCAACAAAGGAAAAAGGACGGCCAATGGCCGTCCTTTTGGCTTGGGGTCATTCCGCTTTGGGATCGGGGGTGTCGAACACCGTTTTGGCGCTGGCCGCCAGGCCCGCAAGGCCCTGCAGCTCAGAGGGGATGATGATCTTGGTGGCCTTGCCATCGGCCACCTTCTGCATGGCCTCCAGAGCCTTGAGCTTTACCACCTGGTCGTTGGGAGCGGACTCATTCAAAAGCTTCAGGGAGTCGGCCAGGGCCTGCTGGACCTTCATGATGGCCAGGGCCTCGGCCTCGGCGGCCATGATGCGGGCCTCCTTTTCGCCCTCTGCCCGCAGGACGGCGGCCTGCTTTTCCGCGTCGGCCCGGAGGATGGCGGACTGCTTTTCGCCCTCGGCCACCAGAATCTGGGACTGCTTGGTGCCCTCGGCCTGAAGGATGGACTCACGGCGTTCCCGCTCGGCCTTCATCTGCTTTTCCATGGCGTTCTGGATCTCCCGGGGCGGGATGATGTTCTTCAGCTCCACCCGGTTGACCTTGATGCCCCAGGGGTCGGTGGCCTCATCCAGAATGGAGCGCATCTTGGCGTTGATGGTGTCGCGGGAGGTCAGGGACTGGTCCAGCTCCATCTCACCGATGATGTTGCGCAGCGTGGTGGCGGTGAGGTTTTCGATGGCGTTCATGGGATGCTCCACGCCATAGGTGTAGAGCTTGGGATCGGTGATCTGGAAGTAGATGACGGTGTCGATCTGCATGGTGACGTTATCCTTGGTAATCACGGGCTGGGGAGCAAAGTCCGCCACCTGCTCCTTCAAAGAGACCTTCTTCACGACCCGCTCAATGAAGGGAAGCTTGATGTGCAGGCCCACGTTCCACACGGCCCGGAACGCACCCAGACGCTCCACCACATAGGCCCGGGACTGCTGCACCACAACGATGCTGCTGACAAAGACCACCAGCAGCAAAATCAGCAGGACGATCAGCGCAATGGTTCCAAAGTTCATACAGTTACCTCCATTTTCTCCTCAAGTCTTACGAAGAGCTTTACGCCCTCCAGCCGCTCAATGTGTACCTGTGCCCCTGCGGGGATTACAGAACCGTCCGCGCTGCGGGCGGTCCAGGTTTTGCCGTCGGCATAGACGGCGCCGGTGGAATTCTCGTTGTCAATGGTCTCCGTAACCTTGGCCGACTGGTCCAGGATACGGTCCGCGTTGGTGGGGGTGGCTTTTGCTGCGGTGATCCGTTTTGCCAGGGGACGGGTCAGCACCAGGGCCGCCGCCGAAACGGCGATGAAAACGCTTGCCTGGGCCAGGGTGCCAAGGCCCAGGATGGCCGCCAGAAGCGCCGCGGCAGCGCCTACGACGAACCAAATGGAGACCAGGCCTGCGGTCAGCGCCTCAATGGCGCCGAAGGCAACGATGGCTCCCAGCCAGATCCAAAGCATCATGGAAACGCCCTCCTTTCAGGGAAGCTGGATTGTTAAAGAGAATATAGCATACAATTCTGAAGAATTCATGTCAAATTAGTTACAAATAGATTTCAGCGGATGTGGTCCGCCTATGCGCGGTGCAAGGGGGGGGATTGCTGTGAATTTTGGAAAAAATTGATCCCCGCCGTGGTTGGCAGGGATCAACGGTATCATGTTTCTTTTTCGGGCAGGGGCTCCAGGGTCACACCGCATTTTTCCGCCATGAAGGCGAAATCCGGAGCGGTGTGCTCGTTTTCCCAGGTGGCCCGGGCGGTCTCCAGCAGGGCCTGGGCGTCTTCCACAAAGCCCCGGTGAAGCAGCTCGAAGATCTCAATAAAGGCCAGGGCGGGGCCGGTCTGTTTGGCGGTGCGCATCTGGTCAAAGGCCTTCTTCTGGAGCTCCACGATGCGCATACCCTCTTCCTCGTCTCCGAGATAGAAGTTGGTCAGGGCCATGTTCACCCAGAAAAAGGCCCGGTTCTGGGGATTGAGCTTCTTGGGGTTGAGCGCCTGAAGCGTTGCGCGGGCCTTTTCATATTCCCGCTTGTCGCAATAGGCGGCGGTGAGGTTGATGCGCAGCACCTGCTGGGCCTGGGAATCCTCCTCAGTGTCCAGCAGCTCCGTCAGGGCCTGGATGTAGCGGTCGGTGTCGTGCTCCTCGGTGAAGATGCGGTTGGCCTCCTGGATCTTTGCCACCGTTTTGCGCCCGGCCCGCATGGCGAATACCATGTAGATGACCACCATGGCCAACAGCCACAGGGTCAGGGAAATGGCACGGCTGTGGCCCTCCAGGCCCAAAAACTGCAGCACCAGGGAAAACACGAGGCTGGCGGCGATGATGCCGCCCCACAAGATGCCTTTTTGTTTCTTGCTCATAGGAACCTCCATAATAATCCGGAATTCTACAGCTATTATAGCAGAATCATGGGGGAAGTCCATTGCTTTTTTCGGATATGCCGCTTCCGGCGGTTTTTTTCGGTTTTAACGGAGCTTTAACGGTGCGCCGGAAGGATAAAGAGCGCTTTGCGATTGCACATTCCAGCCGGGTCTGTTATACTGAGTGTCGGAAATGTAATTTTTGGAAAGGAACTACAGCTCATGATTTTGACGGTCCCCTGCCTGTTTGGCTTGGAAAGCCTTGTGGCGGATGAAATGAAGCGCCTGCAGCTGAAAAACATCCGGGCCGAAAACGGCCGTGTCCACTGCACCGGTACCTTCGCCGATATTGCCCGGCTGAATCTCTCCCTGCGCTGCGGCGCCAGGGTCCTTTTGGAGCTGGGCTCCTTCCCCGCCCCGGATTTCGAGGCGCTGTTCCAGGGTGTCCTTGCCCTGCCCCTGGAGGATTATATCCCAAGGGACGGAGAGTTCCCCGTCAAGGGCTATTCCCTTAACTCCGCCCTGCACTCCATTCCCGCCTGTCAGGCCATCGTGAAAAAGGCGGCGGCCAAGCGTATGGGCACCGCCTACGGCTGCGAGACACTGCCGGAGACCGGCAGCCGCTACCAGATCCAGTTTGCCATTGTAAAGGATATTGCAAGCGTCTATCTGGATACCTCCGGCGAAGGCCTGTACAAGCGGGGCTACCGTGCCCGGAACATGGGGGCGCCCTTGAAGGAGACCATGGCGGCGGCCCTGGTGACCCTCTCCCGCTACCGGGGCATGGACCCCTTCTGCGACCCCTTCTGCGGCAGCGGCACCATCCCGATCGAGGCAGCCCTCATCGCCAAGAACCGGGCGCCGGGACTGGATCGCAGCTTTGCCGCACAGAAGTGGAAAAATATGGACGCCAAGTGCTGGCTGAACGCCGCTGAGGAGGCCATGGACAAGGAGTTCCACGGCAAGTATGATATCTGGGGCGGCGACATCGACCCCGCCGCCGTGGAGCTGGCCCGCCACAATGCGTCCCTGGCCGGCGTGGAGGACTGCGTGCGCTTTGAGGTGGCTGACGCGGCGGCATTCCACCGCAGCAGCGACTATGGCCAGCTTGTCACCAACCCGCCCTATGGCGAGCGCCTCATGGAAAAGCAGGAGGCGGAGGAGCTGTACCGCCGCTTTGGACGGGCCATGGGGCAGATGCCCAGGGGCTGGCGGATCCTGGTCCTCTCCTCTCACACGGAGTTTGAGCGCTGCTTTGGCCGCCAGGCGGATAAAAAGCGCAAGCTTTACAACGGTATGCTTAAGTGCGACGTGTTTATGTACGGAAACCGGGTGTAACGCCCGCCCAAGGGGGCCTGCTTCCGGCAAAAACCCGCGCCTTTCCCGGGACGGAGGCCCTCCGTTCCCTTCCCAACGACAACAAAAGGTGGGATACGACATGAGACATATTTTCATCATCAACCCCAATGCGGGAAAAAAGGACGCTACTGCCGCCATTTATGAAATGGCTGACCGCCTGCGGGACAGGCACGGCCTGGAGTGTACCTGTATGCTCACTGACCGTCCCGGCGGCGCCACGGAAATGGCCCGCAGGATCGCCGAAAGCGGCCAGGAAGTGCGCTTTTACGCCTGCGGCGGCGACGGCACCATTCACGAGGTAGCCCAGGGGATTGCCGGTTTTGCCAACGCTGCCATGACCTGCATCCCCTGCGGCACCGGCAACGACTTTTTGAAAAACTTCGGCCCTGACGCCGTCAAATTCGCAGACGCGGAAAACCTGTGGGATGGGGAGGTTTTCCCCCTGGACCTCATCGACTGCAACGGCAATATCTGCCTCACCATCGCCTGCAACGGCGTTGATGCCAGAGTGGCCGACAGCGTCCACCGCTACAGCGGTACTCCCCTGCTCGGCGGCCGGGGCAGCTACCTGGCCTCCGTGGTCATGAACGTGCTGCTGCGGCCCATCGCCCGGAAATGGGAGGTCATTATCGACGGCGTGCCCCAGGGGGGAGAATTCTCCCTGGTCTCCATGTGCAACGGCCGCTATTATGGCGGCGGTTCCACTCCCGTCCCCGAGGCCCGTATGGACGACGGCATCCTCCATACGGTGATTATCAAAAAGATCGGCAAGTCCACCTTTGCCCGCCTCTTCGGCCCCTATTCCGACGGCAAGTACCGGGAACTCCCCCCGGATCTGATCCAGGTGGTCACCGCCGGAGAGGTGCGCATCCGCGCCGATGAGGACATCGTCACCTGCCTTGACGGCGAGTGCTTCCACAGCCGGGAGGTGGTTATGAAGCTCTCTGACAAAAAGCTCAATTTCTTTGGCCCAAAGGGCTGCGATCCCAACGCGACGGCCATGGGGATCTGAGGCGGCAGACGGGCGGCACGTCCCTTTCGCGGCAGGAATTTACGGAGAACTGGCCTATGACGGAAAAAGATAAAATGCTGAGCCAGAAGCTGTATGATGCGAATCATGACGGGGACCTGATTCGGGAAAGGACCGTATGTAAGGACCTGTGCCATGAATACAACCAGCTTCGCCCTTCCCGGAAGGATGAGAAGGAGAGATTGCTTAAAAGGCTGCTTGGAAAAACAAAAGGGCCTTTTTGTGTGACAGCTCCCTTCTGGTGTGACTACGGATACAATATTGAGATCGGAGAAAACTTTTACGCCAATCATAACCTTGTCATATTGGATTGCGCCAAGGTCACATTCGGAGATAACGTGTTTATTGGGCCGAATTGCGGCTTTTATACGGCGGGACACCCGATTGATGCGCAAAGGCGGAACATGGGCCTTGAATATGCCTATCCCATCCGGGTGGGAGATGATGTTTGGTTTGGCGGCGGCGTTCAGGTCATGCCCGGCGTGACCATTGGAAGCGGCGTTGTCATCGGAAGCGGAAGCGTGGTCACAAAAGACATTCCGGATCATGTGGTGGCCGCGGGAAATCCCTGCCGGGTATTGCGTCCGATTTCGGAGGCGGACGAAAAGACGGATTTTGACAGAATAAAAGAATAGGGATTCCGTTCAAGGGGACAGCCTCGGATCTGAGGCTGTCCTTGTATGTTTTTGTGGAATTGTTTCTTTTGGAGCCGCGGGAAGGCGGGCAGGAATACCCTCTCCCCTTCCGGCATAGAGTGACTGGACGCCGGTACAAATTCACAAATTCTTCATAGAAACCCCCTTTACAAATCCGGGCCGGTGTACTATAGTAACATACGTTAGCACTCGGGAAGAGTGAGTGCTAAGTCTAATCCGTTTTCAATTAAAATAAAAATATACAAGGAGGAAACCCCAATGAAACTCATCCCTCTCGCAGACCGTGTCGTTTTGAAAATGGTGGAGACCGAGGAAACCACCAAGGGCGGCATCATCCTCACCGCAGCAGCTAAGGAAAAGCCCACTGTGGCGGAAGTCATCTCCGTTGGCCCCGGCGGTAATGTGGACGGCAAGGACGTGGTCATGACCGTTAAGCCCGGCGATAAGGTCATCACCAGCCAGTACGCCGGCAGCAAGGTGACGCTGGAAGACGTGGAGTACGTTGTTGTCCGCCAGAACGACATTCTGGCCATCGTGGAGTAATTCCCTGAAAGAGGGGACTGCGTCCCCCCTGCCGGTCCCCGGACCGGGAAACGCCGCCTGGGCCGGTTCAGGCAAAGAGCCGCCGGATCTGCCGCGGCGAATATGATTCTGTTGTATACTCATCTTCTATATTGGAGGTATTTGAACTATGTCTAAGCTCATTCTGCGCGGCGATGAAGCCCGCAAGTCCCTGAAGGCCGGCGTCGATCAGCTGGCCGATACCGTCAAGGTCACCCTGGGCCCCAAGGGCCGCAATGTGGTCCTGGACAAGAAGTACGGCGCTCCCCTCATCACCAACGACGGCGTTACCATCGCCAAGGAAGTGGAACTGGATGACCCCTTTGAGAACATGGGCGCCCAGCTTGTGAAGGAAGTTTCCACCAAGACCAACGACGTGGCCGGCGACGGCACCACCACCGCTACCCTGCTGGCACAGGCTATGATCCACGAGGGCCTGAAGAACCTGGCTGCCGGCGCCAATCCCATTGTGGTCCGCAAGGGCATGAGCAAGGCCGTTGAGGCCGCCGTTGCCGAGGTGAAGAAGCAGGCCAAGACCGTGGACGGCTCCAAGGATATCGCCCGCGTGGGCGCCGTCTCCTCCGGTGACGAGACCATCGGCGCCCTCATCGCCGACGCCATGGAGAAGGTCTCCGCCGACGGCGTCATCACCATCGAGGAATCCAAGACCGCTGAGACTTACAGCGAGGTCGTGGAGGGCATGCAGTTCGACCGCGGCTATATTACGCCCTATATGGTCACCGACACCGAGAAGATGGAAGCCGTCATGGACGACGCTTATGTCCTCATCACCGATAAGAAGATCTCTGTGATCGCCGACATCCTGCCCATCCTGGAGCAGCTGGTCCAGGCCGGAAAGCGCCTGCTGATTATCGCCGAGGACGTGGAGGGCGAGGCTCTGAGCACCCTCATCGTCAACCGCCTGCGCGGCACGCTGAACGTGGTCTGCGTCAAGGCCCCCGGCTTCGGCGACCGCCGCAAGGAGATGCTGCAGGATATCGCCATCCTCACCGGCGGCACCGTCGTGTCCGAGGAGGTGGGCCTGGAGCTGAAGTCCGCCACCGTTGATATGCTGGGCCGCGCCCGCCAGGTGAAGGTCACCAAGGAGACCACCACCATCGTGGACGGCGCCGGTGATTCCCAGGCCATCAAGGACCGTATCGCTCAGATCCGCGCCCAGATCGCCAACACCACCAGCGAGTACGACAAGGAGAAGCTCCAGGAGCGCCTGGCGAAGCTGGCCGGCGGCGTGGCCGTCATCAAGGTGGGCGCTGCCACCGAGACGGAGATGAAGGAGAAGAAGCTCCGCATTGAGGACGCTCTGAACGCCACCCGCGCCGCTGTTGAAGAGGGCGTTGTGGCCGGCGGCGGCACCATCTTCGTCAATGTCATCCCCGCTGTTGAGGCCCTGCTGGATACCGTGGAGGGAGACGAGAAGACCGGCGTGAAGATCATCGCCAAGGCTCTGGAAGCCCCCATCCGCCAGATCGCTGCCAACGCCGGCCTGGACGGCTCCGTCATCCTGGAGAAGGTCCGCAATTCCGAGAAGACCGGCTACGGCTTCGACGCCTATAAGGAAACCTACTGCGACATGGTGGCCTGCGGCATCATTGATCCCGCCAAGGTGACCCGCTCCGCTCTGGAGAACGCCGCCTCTGTCTCCGCCATGGTCCTCACTACCGAGTCCCTGGTTGCCGACAAGCCTGAGCCCCCCGCGCCCGCCGCACCCGCTCCCGACATGGGCGGCATGTACTAAAAACCCGCTCTGACCCTTGATTTTCCGATGATTCCCTGTGAAAAACCGTCGATTTCCCGCACTTTTGAAGTGTTTAAGTTGACGGACAGTGTGAGCTTACACACAACTTATACACTTTGATGATTCGGAAACGCTTCACATGGACAAAGACCCGGTATTCACATTTGTGGATACCGGGTCTTTTGCGCTGCCTGTCATAGAAGGTAAAAACGGGTATTCCATGGATTCCCTGTTATCTTGGAGCGTATTTGGGTTTGCCCCGGTAAATCGGCAAACGCCTCTTTCTCTCCCCACGCCCCGCATGGAGGATCAGCAGTCCCCGTTTCCGGTCATTTATATTATGAGAATGGCCTACAAGTCAAATAGTTGACCTGTAGGCCATTTTGGACAGAACCATATGGTCCGGGAAATGTGACCTATGACCTTATCCGTATCCCGCTCAAGTAAAAAAGCCTGAATAGGCGGCCCCGCCGCTCACCCCTTTGTTCCGTTGGTGATCCGCGAAACAGGAGCCTGTTCCGCGGCGGAACAGAAGGCGGATAACAGCTCCAAAAAGTATTTGCTGTAATGAGTCAGGTACCGTTGTTTGTGGCGCAGCAGAGACAGATGCAAATACATTGGCTCTCCATGGCAAAGCAGCGGAAAGATATTCATATCCGGAGGTATTTCTGACTGGCGGTTGGTCAGGTTGACCTGAGAGGCAAAGAAAGCAACCAATCCCTGGAAGCCAACCGTCGTGCAGACTTGTGTGTAGGTGGTATTCAGCCGTATCTTCGGAGTAACATTGGCTTCCTCAAAGCAAACGTGGATCCGTTGCCCCATGTTGTTCGCAAAAATGCAGAAGGGAAGCCGGGCGAAATCGCTGACGGAAGCGCCCTGGAGCGACCGCATCTTGATGTCCTCCGCCTCATCCCCGTAGTATTCCCGCAGTAACGAGTCCTTGACACACAAATAGATCTGGTCCTGCATCAGATCCTCCTGTATCAGGTCCGCATTGCTCTTATCCGAAGTGACGATGGCAAAATCCAGCTCTCCGTTGGCCACCATTGGCTCAAGTGTACGGGAGATGACACTGGTCAGACGCAGTTCCACATTGGGGTAGCGTTCGGTGAAGTCTTGATATCAGCCGGTGACCGCTCTGCGCCAGTGCACCTTTTTTGGGATACGCTTCTTTTTACCGGTTCACCCGGCCGCTGCTGTCTTGCCTGCTGAGCCGCAGGCCGGAAGTGTGCAGGTTATCACCGGAGCCAGAACCGGTACGGTTCGTTTTGTGAAGCCGCCTTACCAGACAGATACACGGCTGTCCGGCTCAGTCCACATGCCGTCTCCGGACTGAATGCCATAAGTCTCATAGAACTCCGGCAGAGTCTGGAGCACCCGGTTGCACCGCAGCTTATCCGGGGCGTGGACGTCCGCCACAGCCAGATACTCCCGCATCTGCCGGGAGGTGGTGGTGGCCCAGGTGTTGGCGATGGCACGGAAGAGCGTGTCGTAGTCAGGATTGCCCAGCTTTTTCGCAGCGGCCATAACGCACCGGATGCTTCCCAGGTCGGCCACGTTCTCCGAGAGGGTCAGTGTGCCGCTGCAGGTGATGCCGGGGTAGGCCTCCTGTCCGTCGTACCATGCAGCCACCATCCGGCACTTCTCCTGGAAGGCGGCGTAGTCGCTCTCGGTCCACCAGGAGGCGGCGTTGCCGTTTTCGTCGAACTTGGCGCCGTTGTTGTCAAAGGCGTGGGTGATCTCATGGGCGATGATATAGCCGATCCCGCCCAGGTTTTCCTCCCTGCTGGCGTTCACATCATAGAGGGGCGCCTGCAAAATGGCGGCGGGGAAGGTGATATCGTTGGCGGTAGAGTTGTAGCAGGCGTTCACCGTGAAGGGGGACATGATCCACTCCGCCTTCTCCACCGGCCGGTTCTGCCGGGAGAGGATAGCGTCCTGGGCCGCCATCTGGATGGCAATGGTGTTGGAGAAGAAGGTGCCTCCCTCTGCCGGGGATTTGAGGTCGGCGTTGTCCAGGTAGGTGTCCCAGCTATCGGGATAGCCCACCTTGATCCCCATGGTATCCAGCTTTCGGATGGCCTTTGCCTTGGTGGCATCGCTCATCCAGTCCAAAGCCTGAATCCGCTCCTTGTAGATGGCGATGAACTCCCGGATCATTTTCTCCACATCGGCCTTGGCCTCGGGGGAGAAATAGGCTTCCGCATAGGCCCGGCTCAGGTAATCGGCCAGGAGGCTTTGCACCATCTGGGAGGCGATCTGCTCGCTGCTCTGCCGGGCGTCCACGCCGTAATAGGCCAGAGTGAAGTCAAAGCTTGCCTCCAGGAAGCCCTGGTTCAGGGTGGAGCCCACGCTCATCAGCAGGCCCAGGCGGGCCATGGCCTTCAGAGTATCCAGGTGGGCGTCATCGAAGAGCATTGCGGCAGCTTCCATGGCACCCACATCCGTGACCATGATCCGGTCCGTGGGCTGCAGTCCGTCGGCGGCGTAGACGCGGTTCAGGTCCACATGGGGGAAAGCGGCCTGAAGGGCGTCCATCGTGTAGAGGTGATAGATCTTGTCCACGTCGCCGTACTCCTGGGGATTCAGAGAGGCCGACGCGATGGCCTTTTCCGCCTGGTAGACTGTCTCCGCCTTGGCTTTTGCCGTTTTCTCATCCAGACCGGAGAGAACGAAAAGTGCGGTCATGTATTTCGCATAGGCGTCCTTTTGAGCCTGGGCACCGTTGGCATAGAAGTCCTTGTCCATATTGGCTCCCACTGCGGAGAAGGCGACAATGTACCGGCTGGAATCGGCCAGGTCGGTGGTCAGGCCGAAGCCCAGCAGGGTGGAAACGCCGATCTCCGTCTGCATACGAAGATCCGCGGCGATCAGCTCGCCCAGGGTCCTGGAGGACTCAAAGGCGTCCAGGTACTTCTGAATCGGGGCGACGCCTGCCTTTTCACGCCCCTCGGTGTCCAGAACGCAGTCATAGAGGGCCTTGATCTTGGCCTCGGCGGTGCCGGCCTTCTGGGGCTTGGCGTCAATGTCCGCGATCAGCCGCGCCACCTGCTGGTTCACCGTCAGGCTCAGGCCGTAGAAGGGGCCGTTGATAGACAGGCCCGCCGGGACGACGGAAGCGTCCAGCCATTCCTTGTTGGCCGCGGCATAGAAGTCGTCCTTCAGGTTGCTTCCCTTTAAGGCGTAGACCCGGTGGATCAGGGTTTCCAGCTCTTCCTCCGTCACGGGCCGGTCAGGGGAAAACAGGCCGTTCCCGACGCCTGCCACGATGCCCGCCGAAAACACATCGGACAGCTCATCCGACGCCCAGAGCGGCACATCGGTGAAGCTGCTGGCGGGGATGGCCGTGCGGGCGCTGTCTCCCACGGGGTCAGGCAAGCCCCCGAAGGCACGGTCCAGCATGACCAGGGCCTGGGCACGGGTAACGGTGCCCTCCAGGTCCAGGTTTCCGTCGGGATAGCCCTTTAAAATATCCGATTGCTGCACGCCGGGATTGTAGTCGTCTGCGGCGGCCAGCAGCATCTCCGCCGCCTCGCCGCGCTTCAGACCCTCCGGCCCCGCAGCCTGTGCGGGGATAGTCCCAATGGTCAGCATAGCCGCCACTACCAGGGATGCAAACCGCTTGAAATGCTTCATAGTAGGATTCTCCTTTTATCATGTGATTTGGTGCAATAAAGGGTATGCCCGCAGCGGCAGAGAGATCAGCCTGCCGCCGGGCCTTTTATGCTTCCGCCTCGGAAGCCGCGGTAAAACTGGCGCTTCCTTTTGCTCATTTCCGGTAACTGTAATCTGATATACCCGGCTGCCGTTAAAGGCGGCCGGGCGGCAGGCGGACAGGAGCATCATGATTCACGGTACGCCCGGCACAGAGGATGCTTTTTCCTCCTGCGGTGTACCCTCCCGTCACTTCCAGGGGCGTGCCTTGCCGTGCCAACCATGTTCTTCCCAATAGGCGTAATCCGGGCTGGCGGAGTCCGGTGCGGATTTATGCATCAGCCGTACCATATAAAACCAGAATCGGCCCTGCAGCGTTACACGGGGTTTTCCCGCGTTTTTGCGGATCTTTTGGGCCAGCCGGTCTGTCTGCCGGTGGATCTTCTCCTGAATTTTCGGAGGGATCTCACAGGGCTTTGTCGCTTGTACGCCGAAGCCCAGGCGGTAT
The DNA here is from genome assembly GCA_016293265.1 of Oscillospiraceae bacterium. Lineage (GTDB taxonomy): Bacteria > Bacillota > Clostridia > Oscillospirales > Oscillospiraceae > Oscillibacter. Next base: position 57,108 of record JAEDEN010000002.1, read on the forward strand.
ACCTTTGCCAGGCCCCAAAACACCAGACTGTCGGCCATGTCTTTGTTGGTGCTTTTTGTGCCGCCTCCGGCCGCAGTGCAGACGGATACGGCCTGTTTGCGGAACATTTTCTCGTTGGGCCGGTGCACCATCCAGCGGGTGCCATAGTGGTCCAGGAAGGACATCATCTGCCCGGTGGCGTGGAACACATAGACGGGGCTTGCCAGGATGATCAGGTCCGCCTCGTCCATGGCTTCGGTGATGGGCCGCAGCTTTTCATAGTGGGGGCAGCGGGTCATATCCGTTTTGAAGCAGCTCCAGCACCCGGCACATGGCTGGTCAAAGTCCCTAGGCAGGAAGAACTCCCTGATCTCGCCCCCCACCTTTTCCGCCAATTCCCGGGCCACCATGTGGGTGCTGCCTTTGTGGTTTTGCCTGTTGATGATTACGATCCTCACCTGTTTGCAGATCCTTTCTCCGTGCCTGCCCGTACGGCATACGCCGCATGAAGACACCGCTGTGCAGTTTGTTTGACGGATATTATTATAGGAGGGATCCCTTTAGAATAATAGGTGGTTTCTGTATGAAAATGTGTCAATTTTATAGACGGAATGGCACAGGTGTCGGCTAAAAACGACGCAGCGTCTCCAAAACACGGACGGTCAGCCGCTGACAGGGGTAGCCAAAGGCCGTCAGCAGCTCGCCTTCCTGAAAACCAAATTTTTGATACAGGCGGCGGGCACCGGCGCCCAGCGGGTCGCCTGCCCGGTAAGTCACCACGGATAGCTCTGTCGCCACCGGGAACTCTGACATGGCGGCGATGAGAAGCCGCGACGCCACGCCGTGCTTTCGGCAGGCGGCCGCCACCGCCAGGAAGTCGATCTCGCAGGTTTCCCGTGAGTAGGCGATGCAGCCGGCAATATTCCCGTGATGATGGATCACCAGTACCTCCTGACGTGCCGCCTTTTCTTTCAGCGCCGCCTGGAAGCCGCCGCGTTCAAAGCCGGGAAAATATTCCTTCATCTCCTCGGCCAGATTTACAATGGCGGGAAGTTCTTCCGGTCCCGGTGGCCCGGGGAACATCAGGCCAGCGCGCTGGGGGGTACTTCCCTGCAAAAGATGCTCCGCTTTTTTCGCCATCTCAAGGTTCCTCCCTTTTCTAAACGAAATACTGCTCAACCAACATGGCACAAGCGGCGCGGGAAATCAAGAGGTTCCCGGAATATTGTTCAAAAATATGCTCCTGTAAGTCGATGCAGGAGCATTCTCGCAAGCTCCATCGTTACGAACTTCATCACACTGCGCCGCCGCAAAACAGCAGACCGCTAAGCCGAATACCGGCGGGAACAGGCTCCTGCATTCCCAATAGTCGGTGTTGGCACGGTTTGCAAATTTTAAAATCTCAAAAAATATGAAAGAGGGGCTTGACTTTTCCCTTCGACTCTGATATATTAAATTTCGCCCTTCGTGGCTGATATTTGGCGGCGTAGCTCAGTTGGCCAGAGCATTCGGTTCATACCCGAAGTGTCACCGGTTCGAATCCAGTCGCCGCTACCAAGCCATGAAGCGCTTCGGCGCTTCATGGCCTACATGGCCCGTTGGTCAAGTGGTTAAGACACGGCCCTTTCACGGCTGTAACATGGGTTCGAATCCCGTACGGGTCACCATATGGAGGCTTAGCTCAGCTGGTTAGAGCGCCTGCTTCACACGCAGGAGGTCACT
>JAEDEN010000123.1 GCA_016293265.1 Oscillospiraceae bacterium
TCTCCCATAGGGAGAGGCAAGGCGCACTGCGGCGCAATCCTTAATCAGATAAAGCATCCGATTGTTGACGAAAAATAATTCCCTAAAAGCCTATTGACAAAATAGGAATTAAGCGTTATAATCCCATCATCCAATTTCTGGAGGAGATCCATATGACCCACCCGGTATTTCGATGTTGCCCTTCCAATGAAAGAACAGAAATTCCATATTGATCATTTGAAAGGAAGGAATCTTATGTCTCACATCTACACCTCTGCCGATCAGCTCATCGGCCGTACCCCCCTTCTGGAGCTGACCCATATCGAACAGGAAGAAAAGCTGGAAGCCAAAATCCTTGCCAAGCTGGAATACTTCAATCCCGCCGGTTCCGTAAAGGACCGGATTGCCAAGTCCATCATCGATGACGCGGAGCGCAGCGGCGCCCTGAAGCCCGGCGCCACCCTTATCGAGCCCACCTCCGGCAATACGGGCATCGGCCTGGCCTCCGTGGCCGCGGCCCGGGGCTACAAGCTGATCATTGTCATGCCGGATACCATGAGCGTGGAGCGCCGCCAGCTGATCAAGGCCTACGGTGCCGAGCTGGTGCTCAGCGAGGGCGCCAAGGGCATGAAGGGCGCCATTGCCAAGGCCAACGAGCTGGCTGCCCAGATTCCCGGCAGCTTTATCCCCGGCCAGTTTGTAAACCCCGCCAACCCCAAGGCCCATTTTGAGACCACCGGTCCCGAGATTTTCCAGGATACCGACGGCCAGGTGGACATCTTCGTGGCAGGCGTGGGCACCGGCGGCACCATCACCGGCACCGGCGAGTACCTGAAGAGCAAAAAGCCCGATGTAAAGGTGGTGGCGGTGGAGCCCGCTACCTCCCCGGTGCTCAGCCAGGGCGTTGCCGGCCCCCACAAGATCCAGGGCATCGGCGCGGGCTTTGTGCCGGATGTGCTGAACACCAAGGTTTATGACGAGGTCATTACCGTTGCCAATGAGGATGCCTTTGCCACCGGCCGGACCGTGGGCAAGAAAGAGGGCGTTCTCGTGGGCATCTCCTCCGGCGCTGCCGTGTGGGCGGCCATTCAGCTGGCCAAGCGGCCCGAAAACAAGGGCAAGAACATTGTGGTGCTGCTGCCCGATACCGGCGACCGGTATCTGTCCACCCCGCTGTTTGCGGAAAAGTAATCGGTTCTAAAGATTCCCCTCCCGCGTATGGTGATTGCGGGAGGGGATTTTCTATGGGCAAACGGGACACCGCCATCTTTCTGACCGCCATCGCACTGACGGTTCTGGGAGTGGTGCGGGTATTCTATGAGGCGGCGGTGCCGACGGCCAGCTGGGGCCTAAGCTTCCGGCAGGAGGGCAGCGCGCCGGTGGGAACCGCCGGAATGGAGCAGCTGCGGCAGTACGATGCCGCCTATCTGGGGGATACCCGGGAAAAGGTGCTGTATCTGACCTTTGACGCGGGCTACGAAAACGGCTGCACGGAACAGGTGCTGGACACCCTGAAAAAGCATCAGGTGCGCGCCGCCTTTTTCCTGGTGGGCAACTACATAGAGCGCAACGCGGACCTGGTCCGGCGGATGGTGGAGGAGGGCCACATCGTGGGCAACCACACCATGCACCACTACGATATGTCCAGGCTCAGCGGGAAGGAAACCTTTTCCAAAGAGCTGACGGATCTGGAGGACCTGTTCCGGCAGACCACCGGGAAGGAGCTGCCCAAATTCTACCGGCCGCCCCAGGGGGTGTACAGTCAGGACAATCTGAAAATGGCCAAGGAGTTGGGCTATAAAACCGTTTTCTGGAGCCTTGCCTATGTGGACTGGCTCAACGACAAGCAGCCCACCCGGGAGGAGGCTTTCCGAAAGCTCCTTCCCCGGACCCACAACGGCGCCGTGGTGCTGCTGCACTCCACCTCCAAAACCAACGCGGAGATTCTGGACGATCTTCTGACCCAGTGGGAGAACCTGGGCTACCGGTTCGGCAGCCTGGAGGAGCTGTTTGTATAGCATACCCCCCGGCCTTTGTCAGGCCGGGGGGCTGTGTTATGTGCCTTCTTCCAGCTTTTCCCGGATGGCGGCGGCGATTATGCATTCGCTTTCATAGGGGCAGCAGCCGTAATTGCAGTCGGCCTCGAACCCCGCTTCATCCGTTTCCAGCAGCACCCGGCGGCTGGCATCGATGTTCCGGCAGTAGCCGGAGAGAAAATATTCCATCTCATTCCTCCACAATGCAGAAGCCTCTGGGGGCCAGTACCAGCCGGTCGTAGGCTACGGTCTCCATGAGCTTGCCCATGAGCACATGGCCGGTTTCCACTTCCCAGGGATCGCCGCTGCGGTTAACATAAATTTTGCTGGTTTTTCCCTCGAAGCTCCGGGCAAAGCCAATGTGCTTGTCTCCCGCGGCGAAGAAGCGGATGTCGCCCAGCCGCAGCTCTTCCCGCTCCTTCCGGAGCCGCCCCAGGTGGCGGAAGAAGGAGAGAATCTCCGGATCCTCCCTGCCCCAGGGGTAGGTGCGGCGGTTGAAGGGATCCTTGTAGCCTTCCATCAGTGCTTCGTCGCCATAATACAGGCTGGGGCTTCCCGGCAGGGTGTACTGGAGGAAGGCGGCCATCTGCAGCCGGTCCCGGGCCACCTCCAGCTGGTTTCTGGTCAGGTGCCGGGCGGCCTTTTCCTCCCGGCTGCCGTCAAAATCGTCTACCAGGGCCGTGAGGATCCGGGGGGTATCGTGGGTGCTCAGCAGGTTCATATTGCAGGCTACCACCTGAGCCGGGTAGTTTTCCACAATGGTCATCACCGCGTCCTTGAGCCCCTTGCCGCTGTCCCGGCCCCGCATGAAGTTGAGGATGGCCGTGCGGAAGGGGTAGTTCATCACGCTGTCCAGCTCCCCGTCCACAAAATACCGGCGGCGCACGTCGTAGGCAATCTTATTGGAGGCATCCTCCCACACCTCGCCCAAGAGCAGGGCATCGGGCTTCACCTCCCGGATGCGTTTGCGCAGCAGGGAGAGAAAGGCGTCCGGCAGCTCGTCGGCCACGTCCAGCCGGAAGCCGTCGGCTCCCAGCTTCAGCCAGTGGGCCACCACGCTGTCCGCATCCCGGATGATGTAGTCCAGGAATTTTTCGTCCATTTTGTTGACGGTGGGCAGGGTATCAAAGCCCCACCAGGA
>JAEDEN010000124.1 GCA_016293265.1 Oscillospiraceae bacterium
TGGAAGCCCTGCTGGATCCCAAGCTCTATGTGGGCCGCTGCCCCCAGCAGGTGGATGCCTTCCTGAAAACCGTAGACCCCCTGATCGCCGGTGTTAAGCGGGAAACCGCGGAAATCAACCTGTAACAGCAACGAGGCTGCCACTGAAAACACGTTCAGTGGCGCCTTTTTGAATCACCTTTTTCTGTCGGTCGGGTAACGCAGCAGTGCGAGAAATGGGAACTTGTGGAGGAGTTGCTCTTGCGCCCGCAGGGCGCCTTGCCTCTCCCTTCGGGAGAGGTGCCCCAGTTCGCAAACTGGGGCGGAGAGGGAGTACCACGCTGGAACTCCCCTCTCAGTCACGGCATACGCCGTGCCAGCTCCCCCAGAGGGGGAGCCAAGGGCGCTCCGCGCCACATCGACAAGTTCCAATTTATTCAATTGCCTGAAAGCCGACAGGCACAATCCATTTTATTTGGGAGATACGTTATGGAAAAAATTCTGGTATTAGACTTCGGCGGTCAGTACAATCAGCTGATCGCCCGCAGAGTCCGGGATCTCCATGTCTACGCGGAGATCGAACCGTTCGATGCCATCACCCCGGAGGAAATCAAGGCCCGGGACTATAAGGGCATCATCTTCACCGGCGGCCCCAACAGCGTATTCGATATGTCCTCCCCCCACTACGATCCCGTGGTGCTGGAGCTGGGCATCCCGGTTCTGGGCATCTGCTACGGCGCCCAGCTCATCAGCTGGATGGCAAAGGGCAGCGTCATCACCGCCGAAACCTCCGAGTACGGCAAAATTGACATGACCGTGTCCAAGAAAGCTTCCCTGCTCTTTGAGGACGTTCCCGCCGAGAGCGTGGTGTGGATGAGCCACACCGACCGGATCTGTGATCTGCCCCAGGGCTATGAGGTCACCGCCTTTACCGCCAAGTGCCCCGTAGCCGCCATGGAGAACGCGGAGAAAAAGATCTACGCCATCCAGGCCCATCCCGAGGTCACCCACAGCCGGTACGGCAATCAGATTCTCCGGAACTTCCTGTACAATGTGTGCCGCTGCCAGGGGCAGTGGCAGATGGACTCCTTCATCGAGGACACCGTGAAGGCCCTGCGGGAGAAAATCGGCAGCAAGAAGGTCATCCTGGGTCTGTCCGGCGGCGTGGATTCCTCCGTGGCCGCGGGCCTTATCAGCCGGGCGGTGGGCGATCAGCTGACCTGCGTCTTTGTGGATCAGGGCCTCATGCGCAAGGATGAGGGGGACTTCGTGGAAAAGACCTTCACCAGCCTGTTTGATATGCACTTCGTCCGGGTCAACTGCCAGGAGCATTTCCTGAACTGCCTGAAGGGCGTTTCGGAGCCGGAGCAGAAGCGGAAGATCATCGGCACCGAGTTCTATAAGGTCTTCTGGGACGAGGTCCGCCGCCAGGGCGGCAACGACGCCTTCTTTGCCCAGGGCACCATCTACCCCGACTGCATCGAGTCCGGCAAGGGCAACGCCGATAAGATCAAGACCCACCACAACAAGGTCCGGATGCCCGAGGACGTAAAGTTCCTGGACATCATTGAGCCTCTTGCCAGCCTCTTTAAGGACGAAGTCCGCCGGGTCGGCGAGCAGCTGGGCATCCCCCACGAGCTTGTCTGGCGTCAGCCCTTCCCCGGCCCCGGCCTGGGTGTCCGGATCATCGGCGAAGTCACCGCCGAGAAGGTAAAGATTCTTCAGGAAGCCGACTGGGTGCTCCGGGACGAGATGGCAAAGAACGGCTACGAAAAGGAAATGGCCCAGTTCTTCTGCGTCCTGCCCGGTGTCAGCACCGTGGGTGTCATGGGCGACCACCGGACCTACGACCATCTGCTGGCCATCCGCGCCGTCACCACCGACGACTTTATGACCGCCGACTGGGCCCGGATTCCCTACGACATTCTGGCCGCCGTATCCAACCGGATTACCAACGAGGTCCGCCACATCAACCGTGTGGTATACGATGTGACCTCCAAGCCCCCCGCCACCGTGGAATGGGAATAAGCTTTTTGGAGCTGCCCTTTGGGGCAGCTCCTTTTGGTTTTCGTCGGATTGCGGAAAATACGGAAATCTCCATGGAATCGAATTTTTTCTTGCGTCCGGAGGAAGCAGCGGTTATACTATACCTATCCAAAAAATGAAAAATATGGAGGAAGCAAGATGGCAAACAATCTTCGCCCTGAGGCCATGGCCCGGATCACCACCCCCGCGCTGGCTCAGGCATTCATCGACGAGCAGATTGCCGAGCTGCGGGCGCAGATCGGCGGCAAGAAGGTGCTGCTGGCTCTGTCCGGCGGCGTGGACTCTTCCGTGGTGGCCGCCCTGCTGATCAAGGCCATTGGCCAGCAGCTGGTCTGTGTTCATGTAAACCACGGTCTGCTCCGAAAAGGGGAGCCTGAGCAGGTGGTCAAGGTCTTCCGTGACGAAATGAACGCCAACCTGATCTATGTGGACGCCGTGGACCGTTTCCTGGACAAGCTGGCCGGTGTCTCCGATCCCGAAACCAAGCGGAAAATCATCGGAAAGGAATTCATTGAGGTGTTCAACGATGAGGCCAAAAAGCTGGAGGGCATCGACTTCCTGGCCCAGGGCACCATCTATCCCGACATTCTGGAGTCCCACGGCGTCAAAGCGCACCACAACGTAGGCGGCCTGCCGGAGGATATGAAGTTTGAACTGGTGGAGCCCCTGAAGCTCCTCTTCAAGGACGAAGTCCGGGTGGTGGGCGAGGCCCTTGGCCTGCCCCACGGCATGGTATACCGTCAGCCCTTCCCCGGCCCCGGCCTGGGTGTGCGCTGCCTGGGCGCCATTACCCGGGACCGACTGGAAGCGCTGCGGGAGGCCGATGCCATCCTGCGGGAGGAATTTGATAAGAACGGTCTGGCCGGCAAGGTCTGGCAGTACTTCATCGCGGTGCCCGATATGAAGAGCGTGGGCGTAAAGGACAGCAAGCGCTACGAGGGCTGGCCCGCCATCATCCGCGCCGTCAACACCACGGACGCCATGACCGCCACCATTGAGGAAATTCCCTACCCCCTGCTGCACCACATCACCGCCCGCATCACCGCCGAAGTACCGGGCATCAACCGCGTCCTGCTGGACCTGACCCCCAAGCCCACCGGCACCATTGAGTGGGAATA
>JAEDEN010000039.1 GCA_016293265.1 Oscillospiraceae bacterium
AGCACCTGGGCGGCACCTGCCTGAACATCGGCTGCATCCCCACCAAGTGCCTGCTCCACTCCGCGGAACTGATTGAGGACATCAAGAACCAGGGCAAGGAAATCGGTGTGGAGGTTTCCGGCCTCAACATTAACTTCCCCCAGATCATCAAGCACAAGAACGATATCTCCGCCAAGCTCACCGGCGGTGTTGCCGGCCTGCTGAAGATGAACAAGGTGAAGAAGATCGACGGCGTTGCCGCCTTCACCGGCCCCAAGATGCTGGAAGTCACCAAGACCGACGGTTCCAAGGAGGCCATGACCGCCGACGCCATCATCGTGGCCACCGGCTCCGTCAATGCCCAGCCCCCCATCCCCGGCCTGAAGGAGAACCCCAACTGCATTGATTCCACCGGTGCTCTGAGCCTGGAGAAGCTGCCCAAGAGCATGGTGGTCATCGGCGGCGGCGTTATCGGCCTGGAGCTGGCCTGCGCTTACGCGGCTTTCGGCACCAAGATCACCGTGGTGGAGGCTATGGACCACATGCTGCCCATGCTGGACGGCGACCTCACCAAGATCGGCGTGGCCCACATGAAGAAGATGGGCATGGAATTCAACCTGGAGTGCCCCGTGCAGTCCGTGGAGCCCTCTCCCGTGGGTGCCAAGGTGGTTTGCAAGAACAAGGCCGGCGAGACCGTCAGCTTTGAGGCGGAGAAGGTTCTGGTGGCCATCGGCCGCAAAGCAAACACCGCTTCCCTGAACCTGGAGGCCGGCAAGCTGGACAACGACCGCGGCCGCATCATCGTCAACGACCGCATGGAGACCTCCGTCCCCGGCGTGTACGCCATCGGCGACTGTGTCTTCGGCCACGCTCAGCTGGCCCACACCGCCTCCGCCATGGGCGAGGTGGCTGCTGAGAACATTTGCGGCCACGACTCCGTCTATGTGGAAAAGACCAATCCTACCTGCGTGTACATTGAGCCCGAGGCGGCCTCTGTCGGCCTGACGGAGGAGCAGTGCAAGGCCCAGGGCATCGAGTACAAGGTGGGCAAGTTCCCCATGAGCGCCAACGGCAAGGCCCTGATCCTCAACGGCGGCGAAGGCCTGGTGAAGATCATCGCCGGCAAGGAGTACGGCGAGATCCTGGGTATGCACATCATCGGGCCCCGCGCTACTGACCTCATCGCTGAGGGCGCACTGGCCATCGGTGAAGAGATGACGCTGGACGAGATTATTGCCACTATTCACTCTCACCCCACCGTTACCGAGACCATGCGCGAGGCCGCGCTGCAGGCTGAGAAGCGGGCAATCCATACTTCCAACAAGTAATCTTTCCCACTTTCCTACAGTTTGTTTTCGGCGGAGCCAGGCTCTGCAGCGCAAAAGGCCCGAAGCGTAAGCACTTCGGGCCTTTTGCAGTATTAAAAAAGGAGCGTGACCGGATGACCGGAACAATGAGGGGCATTTGCAAAATGGGCCCGGGGCCCGGTGCGGAATTCCGGAGGGACATTCCCATTCCTCAGATTGCCGATGACCAGGTGCTCATGAAGATCCATGCCACCGCTATCTGCGGCACCGATCTGCACCTTTACCACTGGAATGAGTACGCCCGGACCCGTATGAAAAAACTTCCCATTGTCTTTGGGCATGAGACTGCCGGCGAGATCGTGGAGGTGGGCAGGAACGTCACGGGCTGGAAGGTGGGCGACCGCATCAGCGTGGAGACCCACATTCCCTGCGGTCACTGCCGCCAGTGCGCTATGGGCAATCCCCACATCTGCGACAATATGAAGCTCTTCGGCATCACGGAGCCCGGCGCCTTTGCCGAGTATGCCCCCGTGCCCCAGAGCTGTATCGTCCGCCTGGATGACGCCATCTCCTATGAGAAGGGGGCCATGCTGGAGGCCATGGGCGCCGGCGTCCACGGCGTGGAAAAGGCCCAGGTTCGGGGGAAGACAGTCCTGGTCAGCGGCTGCGGCCCCATCGGCCTGATGGCCATTGGCGCCTGCAAGGTCCACGGCGCGGAGAAGATCATCGCCTGCGACCTGTTTGACGAGAAATTGGAACGGGCCCGTACCATGGGTGCGGACATTACCGTCAACAGCAGGAACGCGGAGGCTCTTTTTGAGACCGTCCGCCGGGAGACCGGCAGCGGTGTGGACGCCGCCATCGACGTCACCGGCAGCGGCCGGGCCATCGTCACCGGCCTTCGGGCTCTGCGCAAGGCGGGAATCTTTGTCTCCGTGGGTCTTCCTGACGGTGAGATTCCCGTGAACCTCACGGAGGATATCATCTACCGGGAGGTCGTCTATACCGGCGTTTCCGGCCGGCGTATGTTTGAAACATGGGAGGATTGCATGGAGATCCTCAAGACGCCTGGATTCTCTCTTGACCCGGTGATCGGCGGCGTTTATAATCTTGAACGTTATGAGGACGCGCTGAGAGCCATTGAAGGCGGTGCACCGGGAAAGATGATCCTGGTCCCCTGAGGCGGCGGTAAACAAGATTGGAGGAAGTCCCACCACATGAGCAATAAGCTGAAGAAAAAAACTGCGATGGACCGGGAAACGGAGATGCAGGGCGCCAGAATGCTGGGAAAGCACGTTTCTGAGGAGAAGGGGCGTATCCTGCTGGCCGTGACTATGCTGGCCTGCGCCACGCCGGTGATCCTGGGGATCCGCCTTTGGGACCAGATCCCTCAGGTCGTACAGACGGGCCTCATCGGTGCCAACGGCCAGGATGACTCCCTGCCCCGCTGGGCGGTGGCTTTCCTGCTGCCGGGCCTGATGTGCCTGCTGAATTTCCTGGCCCATTACCAGCTGAGGGTCAATCAGAAGAGGATGACGATTCCGCCCACCCATGTCCGGTTTGTGGGCCGGTGGGGGTTCCCGATCATCTCCGTGTTGTTTTGCAGCGGCATGATTTTCCAGTCTACCGGCGGACAGGCCCTGCCCCTTGTTTTCGTCACGCCTTGTGTGCTGGGCCTTGCTCTGATGATGCTGGGTGCCCATATGTATGACTGCCCGGAGGATTCCAGGATCGCCCTGCGGTTTTCTTTTATGGAGCATAATGCTCCCCTGCGTTCCGAGGTCCACCGCTTTGCCGGATGGGTCTGGATGGCCGTGGGCCTTGTGGCCATCATCTGCGTGATGGTGAATCCTGGTTCTTCCGTGGTGGCCTCCGCTATCATTCTCGCTGCGCTGGCCGCACCCTGGCTGTATGGCCGCAGCCGGTCCGCCAAACTCGGCTGACAAGAGAAGGTCTGGTTTCCAAACCAGGAAAACGCACAAAAAGGGGAAACTTTTTTTGTCGGTTTCAATTCCTTGACGAATCATACCACCCGATGGTAATATGGTCCTACCAAGGGGGGCGGTGCGTATGCACTTAGAAAAGATTCAAAATGAGTCGCCGAAGATCCCGGAACTGGTCATGCAGTCGCTGATCAGGGCCATCGAGGAAGGCTACATCCGGGTAGGGGAGGAATTGCCCTCGGAGCGCGACCTTGCGGAAAGTCTCGGCGTGGGCCGCGGCTCGCTGCGGGAATGCCTGGCGGTGCTGGACTTTCTCGGCGCCATCGAAAGCAAGGGAAACCGAAAAAAAGTGGCCCGGGATGCGGAATACATCCAAAGAGCCATTGCATTCATCCAGATCACCAACCGGCCGGATACACAGAGGGAATTCACGGAGTTCCGCCTCATCAATGAGGTGTCCATCGTGGAGCTTGCCTGTCAGCGGGCCACCCAGGAGGACCTGGATGCGATTTGTGTTGCCGTAAAACGGCTGGAAGCACAGCCCTGGGATTCTATGGCGGACGTGGCGTTCCACGATGCCTTGGCAAGCGCCAGTCACAACGTGGTTCTTACAGCAACGCTCCACCTGTTCTCCAGCATGATTTCGGATCTGCGCAACCGTTTTTACAGGCTTCCGGATTATGTTCTGCGCTCTCAGGAGTCCCATCAGGCCATTTGTGACGCCGTCTGCGCACGGGATGTCTCCCGGGCCCGCTATGAGATGGAGCGCCATCTGCGGATTGCCCAGGAATTTATTGACAAATACCCGGAGCAAAGCGATCAGAAATAACCTTTTTGTGGAAAACGGAGAGATTTCAATTGTTTTTTTGGCGGCGAGGAAGGCACAGCTCTCTTGATTCTTGGGCTTTGGGATGGTAAAGTATTAGCAAAGCATGAATGGTATGACCAACATACCAAGGAATGAGTATCATGAGTAATACAACGATTTACATGGAAACCGGATCCTGTGATCCGCGTTATAATTTGGCCTTTGAGGAGTATGTCCTGAACAACAGGGTGGAAGGCAACTGCCTTTTGCTTTGGCAGAACGACAATACCATTGTGATCGGCCAGAACCAGAACGCTGAGGCGGAGATCAACCGCTCCTTTGTGGAGGAGCACCATATCACCGTTGTACGCCGTATGACTGGCGGCGGCGCGGTCTATCACGACCTGGGGAATCTGAATTATTCCTTTATCACCGATGCCGGTGACACCGAGAACCTGACCATGGACACTTTCACCCGCCCCGTTGTGGAAGCGCTGCGGGGCCTTGGCCTGGAGGCGGAGGCCTCCGGCCGGAACGATATCCTGGTCAGCGGCAAAAAGGTGTCTGGCACGGCCCAGCGTATCGTGAAGGGGCGTATCCTGCATCACGGGACCTTGCTTTTCGACTCCAACCCCACCATGGTGGCCGGGGCGCTGAATGTGGACCCTGCCAAGTTCCAGTCCAAAAGCGCCAAGTCTGTCCGCAGCCGCATCGGCAATATCCGCTCCTTCCTCCCCCGGGATATGGAGCTGAAGGAATTCTGGGATTATCTCAAGACGGCCCTGGCGGCGGGAGGCTTCCGGATGGAAAGCCTGACGGAAGAGGAACTGCTGGAGGTCCGCAAGCTGAAAGAGACCAAGTATGACACTTGGGAGTGGAATTTCGGACGCTCCCCCAAATTCGACCTGACCAACAAGTGCCGCTTTGACGGCGGAAGCCTGGAGGTAGGGCTTTGTGTGGAGCATGGAGCCATTCAAAACGTGGTCTTTTACGGAGACTTCCTTGCCGTCACCTCTCTCCAGCCCCTGACGGAAGCCATGGTGGGCTGTCCCTTCCGGGAAGAAGAGGCCGCGAAGGTGCTGGAGGGATTCCCCCTGCGGGAGATGTTCGGCGGGATCACGGAAACGGAGATTCTCTCCGCCATGTTCCATGCCGGCGACCTGACATAACGCTTTGACGGGGTTTTAACGAAAGCTTTACGGACAAGAAACCCAAAGTCCTCCGGCGAAGGTTGATTTTACAGACTCAAGACGTTATACTTGTCCACGTTACAGAAAATTCATATTTTCTGTGGGGCGGAGCTGCCCTATGGGGCCGGTGCGGATGCTGTCAACAGGCAGACGGCATGGGCACCGGAAGAGAATTCGGCAGACCGCAGCATTTTTAGAAGGGTAGAAAGGATTGATTCAATGAAAGCCTACAAAAAGATCATGAATGGCGTGGCTACACTGGAAAAGCTCGTTACGAGCGTCCTGCTTGTCTTCGTCACCTTGATCACCTTTGCGAACGTTGTCGTTCGTAAGCTGACTACCACCCAGTTCGCATGGACGGAGGAGTTGGTCATCAACCTCTTCGTTTTGCTGATCATGATGGGCTGCGGCCTGTGCGCCCGTGAGGGAAGCCTCATCAGCCTCTCCCTGGTCTTTGACCGCCTGAGCGTCAAGGGCAGAAAAGTCTTTGTGGCCATCATCACTTTTGTCAACACCGCCTTTTGGATCATTCTGCTCAAGACCGGCATCGACAAGGTTATGACCCAGCTTGCCAACGGCAAGCGCACCTTCTCTTTGAACGTGCCCGAGTGGATGTTCACCGTTTTCCTGCCCATCGGTTGCGTGTTCCTGATCCTGCACACCATTGAGTTCTTCATCGACGTCATGATCGGCGAGGCTGCCTGCGTCAAGCCGGACGAAGCGGAATAAGAAGGAGGAAATGATTGTATGATTAACCTGATCCTGTTTGGCTCCTTCTTTGTGATGCTGTTTTTGAACATTCCCATCTGTGTCAGCCTGGGTATGTCCTCCATCTTCGCCATGGTTTATTCCGGCGATAAGCTGTCTATCGTGCCTACCAACATTTATAACGGTATGGCAAAGTTCCTGCTGCTGGCCATCCCCTTCTTCGTGCTGTCCGGCAACATCATGGCCAAGGCCGGTATCTCCACCCGACTGGTTCAGTTTATTGATGACTGTATCGGCCACCGCCGCGGCGGTATTGCCATCGTCTGCGTCGTGGTTGCCTGCTTCTTCGGCGCCATCTCCGGTTCCGGCCCCGCCACCGTGGCGGCTCTGGGCATCATCCTGATCCCCGCCATGATCAACCGCGGCGGTTTCTCTGCTCCCTTCTCCTCTGCCATGATGGCCACCGCCTCCTCCATCGCTATCGTCATTCCTCCCTCCATCGCCTTCGTTGTGTACGCCTCCATCACCGGCGTCTCCGTTGGTGATATGTTCATGGGCGGTATCATCCCCGGCATCATGATGGGCCTTGCTCTGGTGGTTGTTATCATGATCGAGGTTCGCAAGAAGGGCCTGACCGCTTCCCGTGAGCGTGCCTCCTGGGGTGCCCGCTGGAAGTCCTTCCGCACCGCTTTCTGGGGCTTCCTGATGCCCGTCATCATTTTGGGCGGCATTTACAGCGGCATCTTCACACCTACCGAGGCTGCGGCCGTATCCGTGGTCTATGGCTTGATCGTTGGTGTTTTCATCTACCGCGAGGTCAAGTGGAAAGATATGTATGACCTGCTGGTCGACTCTACCAAGACCACCGGCGGCATCATGCTCATCATCGGCGCTGCCACCCTGTTCTCCTATATCTGCACCGTCCACGGTATTTCCAAGGCCGCTCAGACCCTGCTGCTGAACATCGCGGGCAACAAGTACATCTTCCTGCTGATCGTCAATGTCATCTTCCTGATCGCCGGCTGCTTCGTGGATGCCAACTCCGCCATGTACATCTTCATCCCCATCATGTATCCCGTGGCCTGCCAGCTCGGTATCAACCCCATTCACTTCGGCGTTATCTCCACTGTGAACCTTGCCATCGGCCAGGTCACGCCTCCCGTGGGTGTCAACCTGTTCGTGGCTATCGGCGTCTCCGCTAAGATGCAGGGCATCAAGGATAAGACCAAGGTCACCATCGAGAGCATCTCCAAGGCCGTGTGGCCCATGATCATTGCCTGTGTCCTCACGCTGCTGCTGGTCACCTATGTGGAATTCTTCTCCACCATCCTGCTGTTCAAGTAATCCCAGGTCTGTCATCACATCCGTGATATCAGATAAAGAACACAACTCAAAATCATCAAGGAGGAAAACCAATGAAAAAGTTTCTTGCATTGAGCCTTACTCTGGTTATGGCTCTGTCTCTGGCCGCCTGCGGTCAGAAGGCTGACGCTCCTGCTGCTCCCGCGGCTTCCGCTCCCGCCGCTTCTGCTCCCGCTGCTTCTTCCGGCACCACCTTTGAGAAGATGACCTGGAAGTATGCCTGCTCCGCTACCGAGAACACCTGCTGGGCTGACATGGGCCGTGACTTCGGCCAGATGGTCAGCGACGCTACCGGCGGCGCCGTTACCGTTGAGGTCTACGCAGCCGACCAGCTGACTGCCGGCAACCAGAGCGAGGGTATTCAGGGCGTTATCGACGGCACCATCGACCTGTCCGCTCACTCCAACCTGATCTACTCCTCTTTCGATTCCCGCCTGAACGTTGTCTCCCTGCCCTTCCTGTTCGACTCCTTCGAGGATGTCGATGCCAAGCTGGACGGCGAGGCCGGTGCGGCTGTTGGTAAGGTCGTTGAGGAGAAGGGCCTGCACCTGCTGGGCATCGGTGAGAACGGCTTCCGTCATCCCACCAACAGCGTCCGTCCCATCACCTGCCTGGCCGACATGAAGGGCCTGAAGCTGCGTGTTGCCGGCTCCACCCTGCTGAACACCGCTTACGGTATGTGGGGCGCCAACTGGTCCAACGCCAACTGGTCCGAGGTTTACACCGGCCTGCAGACCGGCACCTATGATGGCCAGGAGAACCCCCTGCCCACCGCTGACGGCGCTTCCATCGCTGAGGTTCAGAAGTATGTTACTTACTGGACTGGCGTGTATGACTGCATCTTCTTCACCATGAACGGTGACCTGTACAACTCCCTGTCTCCCGAGCTCCAGAAGATCGTTGACGAGGCCGGCGCCAAGGCCGCTCAGAATCAGCGCAAGCTGCAGCGCGAGGGTGACCAGGAGGTTCTGCAGAAGTGGGCCGACGCCGGTGTCACCGTTACCGAGCTGACTCCCGAGGCTGCTCAGGAGTTCAAGGATGCTTCCGCCGCCTGCTACACCGATCCCGCCATCGTTGAGATGCTGACTCAGGATCTGATCGACGTTTTCACCAAGTAATTCATCCCCAATTTCAAAGGAATCTTCAGACATTCGGTTTAAAAGTTGTGTTGCCGGAGCGTGGCCGTTTTTGCGGCCACGCTTTGGTTTTTCAAAAAAACCGCCCCTGAGAATATCTCAGGGGCGGTGGGTCTTTATGAGGGAAAGACGGCTTTCCTCTGTTGGCGCTTTTGGGCACGCTGGCTGCTGTCCCGCTGCTCTTTTTCCGCAAGGAGCTGGGAGAGCCTTTTTTTCAGCGTCTCGATACCGGAATCCCACAGGGCTTCATATTCCGCGGCGTCTCCGGCCATGAGGGCGTTGTACCATTTGCGGTGGTAGGCAAATTCCGGGCCGAAGTCCTCAAAGGAGAGATGGACGTTGGCAAACACCATGAAGAGATAGTCCATGCACCAACTGGAAGCATACATCCGGGAGAAGCGCTCGTTGTCACAAAGGCGGATGAAGCACAGGTGAAAATCCCGCTCCAGCTCCAGCGCTTCGGTGAAGTCGATGCCGTCAGTAGCGTGGTCAAAGCGGTCCAGCAGGCTTTCGATATGGGTGATGATCTCAGGAAAGCGGTGCTTGTTTTTAATGGCGGGACGGATGGCGAAAATCTCGAACATTTTCCGCAGCTCCAGCACTTCAGTCAGGTCCTTCAAAGAGAGCTGGACCACCGCGTAGCCGCACCGGGGGATCTGCTCCACCAGATGCTCCGCCACCAGCCGGTTCAGCGCACCCTTGATGGGGGTGGAGCTGATCTCCAGCTCCCGGGAGAGACGGTCCACCGGCAGTCTGCTTCCGGCGGGATAGTCGGCATGAAGGATGCGGTCCTTCAAGGCCTGGTAGGCGTATTCCAGAAGGGATTCAGGAGGCAGGTTCATAAGGCACCACCCTTTCAGTGGGGGAGAGGTCACAGCTCCATTATATCAGCTTTTTTTCTGAAAACAATCGCTTTTCTCCCAATGCTTCCCGGGGAAAACGGGCTCTGTTTGGGGCGACAAAAAGGGCTTGCGGATTTTGGAAAAAATGTGTATTGAAAGACTGTGGAAAAGAAGGGATAATATCCCTGTAGAATCAAAATCGGACCTAATATACATATGTAATGTATATTAGAACCGATTATACAGCCTGATTCCCAAAAAATCAAGGCGGGTTCAGCGCAAATATTCGCAAGGAGGTCAAAATATGCAGTACACGGATGAATTCTTGACGCAGGTCTACCGGGACTTGCTGAGCGTGCGGCTTTTCGAGGAAAAGCAGGTGGAGATCTACGCTCTGGGCAAGGTGCCCGGCCACATCCATAGCGGTATCGGTGAGGAGGCCAACTACGCCGGCGTGCTGGCGACCCGCAAGGAGGGCGATTATTTCAAGATCAGCCACCGGCCCGTGGGCGCTGGCTTGATTCTTGGTATGCCCCTTGAGACTATGTTCGCAGAGCTCATGGGCAGGGTGGGCGGTAATGCCCTTGGCCTTGGCGGCGTATTGCATATGGTTTCCCGTGCCCACGGCATGGTGGGCTTCTCCGGCACTCTGGGCTGCGACACCGCCGTGGCTGACGGCGCGGCGCTTTCCATCCAGATGGCGGGAACGGACAATGTCTCCTATGTTTTCTACGGTGATGGCACCTCCAACCGCGGCCCCATCCACGAGGCCATGAACCTGGCTGCCATCTGGAAGCTGCCGGTGCTGTTCGTATGCAACAATAACCAGTATGCCATCTCCACGCCCGCCAGCTTCGGCTCTCCTGTGCCCAACCCCGGCGCTGACCGTGCCGCCGGCTATGGAATGCCCAGCCGTGTGGCTGACGGCACCGATGCCCTCTCTGTTTATGAGGCTGCCAAGGAACTGGTGGACGGTATCCGCGCCGGCAACGGCCCTGCGGTGCTGGAGTGCAAATGCTACCGGATGCGGGGCCATTTCGAGGGAGACCAGCAGAAGTACCGTGACGCTGCCGTTACCGAGCAGTGGAAGGAAAAGGACTGCGTTGCCAGGATGGAGAAGTACCTCCAGGACAACGGCGTTCTTACGGCGGAGCAGATTCAGACCATCCGGGCGGAGATCGGCGCAAAGATGGACGCCGCTGTTGCCGCGGCTGAGCTGAGCCCGGAGCCCACGCCGGACGATCTCTATCGGAACCTGTATGCGGATTGAGGGGTAAAGGAGGAAAGAAGATGCAAATGACTTATCTTCAGGCCATCGGCGCGGCGCTGCGGGAAGAGATGCGCCGGGATGACAAGATTGTGGTTTTTGGCGAGGATGTTGCCGAATTCGGCAATATTTTCGGTGTGACCCGGGGAATGCTGGAGGAATTTGGCCCCATGCGGATCCGCAACACCTCTATTTCTGAAACGGCCATCATCGGCACCGCCCTGGGCGCCGCGGTGACGGGCCTGCGTCCCGTGGCGGAGCTGATGTATGCGGACTTCACCATGGTTGCCTTCAGCGAGCTGTTCCACTGCGTACCCAAGTGGCGCTTTATGCACGGTGCGGATTACCGGCTGCCGCTGGTGGTGCGCTGTGCCATGGGCTCTTCTTTCGGTGCGGGCGCGGAGCACTCCAACTGTGTGGAGAGCCTCTTTATGCACGCCCCCGGTATGACCATCATCTGCCCCACCACCCCTTATGATGCCAAGGGCCTTTTGAAGAGCGCCATCCGCTCTGACAACCCCATTTTGTTCTGCGAGCATAAGCAGCTTTACCAGACCAAGGGCGAGGTGCCTGAGGGCGATTATGCCATTCCCATCGGTGTGGCCGACGTGAAGCGTCCCGGCAAGGACGTTACGGTGATCGCCGTGGGACTCATGGTGCGCCGTGCCCTGGAGGCCGCCGAGCTGCTGGAGAAGGAGGGCATCAGCGTGGAGGTCATCGACCCCCGGACGCTGGTTCCCTTCGATAAGGAGACGGTTTTCAACTCCCTCCGCAAGACCCACCATGTGGTGGTGGCGGAGGAGAGCAACAAGACCGCCGGTATAGGCGCGGAGCTTGCCGCCATGCTCCAGGAGGAGATGTACGACGAGTTGGACGGCCCCATTGGCCGCGTGGCCGCCCTGGATGTCCCCATGCCCTATAACATTTCCCTGGAAAAGTACGTCATCCCCGACGCCGCCAAGATCGCGGAGGCCGTCCGCGCCCAGGTGGCCCGCTATCAGTAAGGGAGGGACCCCCATGAGTGTTGAACTGGTAATGCCCCGGGCGGGCTTGACCATGGTGGAAGGCACCGTCAGTACATGGCTGGCTGCGGAAGGTGCCGCCGTGAAAAAGGGCCAGGCCATCATGGAATTCGAGAACGAGAAAAACACCATTGAATTTGCCTGTACGGAGGACGGTTTCCTCCATATCACTGCCCAGGAGGGCGATGTGGTGGCGGTTGGTGGTCCCATCGGTGTTGTGGCGGCCACAAAGGAGGAGTACGACGCCCTTTGCGGCGGCGCATCCCCGGCTGCGCCGCCTGCTACGGAAGTCGCACCCGCCGCACCTGCTGTGCCTGCTGCGCCTGCCGCGCCTGCCGCTCCGGCGGTAGGGGAGGGCCGTGTCCGTATCACCGGCCTTGCCCGGAAGATGGCAAAGCAGCACGGCATTTCCCTGGCTGGCCTGAAGGGGACCGGCCCCAATGGCCGTATCATCGCCCAGGACATTTTGGACTATCTGGAAGAGCAGAAGAAGGCCCCCGCTCCTGTCCCCGCGCCAGCGGAAGATGTGGTCACGGAGATCCAGATGACCGGCGTCCGCCGTGCCATCGCGAAGAATATGTACTCCAGCCTGCAGCAGATGGCCCAATGCACCGCCGCCGTGGAGGTGGATGTCACCGAGCTTCTGGCCTACCGGCAGAAACTGGTGGAAAACCAGGATTATCTGGGCTGTAAGGTCACGGTCAACGATCTTTTGGCCATGGCCACGGTGAAAATGCTGCAAAAGCACCCCACCGCCAATGCCACCTTCGACGGAAAGACCCTGTTCGTCCATTCCGCCGTGAACCTGTCTGTGGCGGTTGCGGCGGAGGTGGGTCTCATGGTGCCCGTGGTGAAGAGCGCGGAGCGCATGAGCCTGGTGGAGCTGCACAACGCCATGGGCGATGCCGCCCGGCGTGCCCGGGACCAGGAGCTGCGCTCCGGAGAGCAAAGCGGCGGCACCTTCACCATCTCCAATGTGGGAATGTTCCCCATTGACTGGTCCACGCCCATCATCAATCCTCCCCAGGTGGCGATTCTGGGATTTGGCCGGGCTGTGAAAAAGATGGCTGTGGTGGGTGACGAGGCGAAGATCCGCTCCATGATGCATGTGTTTCTGACCTTTGACCACCGTGTTTTTGATGGCCTTGAGGTGGGGCGGATCCTGACGGACATGCAAAAGCTCCTGGAGCATCCTGAGCTGATCACGGTTTGAGCCGCGAAAAACGGATATACTAAAAGGACTCTCGCAAAATGCAAGTTTTGCGGGAGTCCTCTTGCTTTTCTGAAAACCATTTGGAGGGGGAGCAGGAAAAGAACGGTAACAAAAAGTTAACAATCCTAAAAACTTGGTTTATTTTGCGTTAAGAAGCACGGATATTGCCAGGGTGTAAAGCGGAGAGCCTTTCCAACAAAAAGGAATAAAATGCAAGGAAGACGATTGCCCTTGCAAAATGCGGTTGAAATTTCCATCTTGAAATAGTATAGTATTAGAAAGTGATTGGTCATGAAGAACCCGACAGTGGGAAAGAACAGAAAATTTCCAACGGTCAAAAGGCAGAATCAAGCGTGAAAGAGGGTGAAGAAGGATGGCATTGGAAGTGATCGAAACGATCACCCAGGTAGAGGCTGAAGGCAAGGCGCAAAAAGCTGCCGCTGAGAATGAGGGCCGCAAGCTCAAAACGGATGCGCAGAATGCCGGCCAGGCCCTTTTGGAAAGTGTCCGTCAGGAGGCTGCCCGGCATGAAAAGGACCTCCTGCGCCAGGCGGAGGAGCGGGCAGCGCTTCGCAGCGCCCAGATCGCCCGCTCTGCCGGGGAGGAGGCAGCCGCATTGCGTGCCGGAGCGAAGCTCTCCGAGGCGGTGGAGTTTATTGTCGGAAGGATCGTGAGCGAGTAAGATGGCCATTGTGAAAATGAAAAAGCTCCGCGTGGTGGCCATGGCCGAACAGAAGGATGCCCTTTTGGAGGGATTGATGCGTCTTGGCTGCGTGGAGATCAGTGCGCCGGACGCTGCCCTCAGCGACCCGGCCTTGGCGGCCCTGCTGGAGCGGGGGACCTCCCGCCTTACCGAGACCCGGACGAGCTTGGCGGATGCGCGTGCCGCACTGGCGGCCATCAAACGCTACGGGAAGGCCAAGGACGGCCTTTTTATCCGGCGCAGCCCCGTATCCCTGAAGGAATTTTCCGGTGGCGAACGGCTGGAGCAGGGTGCGGCCGCTTGCCGGCACATCAACGAGGCCCTGCAGGTCATCTCCCGGGTCCAGGCGGAGGAGGAAAGGCTCCTTTCTGCAAGGGCAAGCCTTCTTCCCTGGCAAAGCCTGGACCTTCCGCTGGAGATGGGCGGCACCGACCACACCCTGTTCCGCCTTGGGGTCTGCCCCGGCAGCACAGATACCGGCGCGGTGCGGAATGCACTGGGCGGTGCGGATGCCGCGGCGGAGCTCTATGAGATCAGCGGCGACCGGCAGCAAAAGTATCTTCTGGCGGTGTTCCACCGGGAGGATGAGGAGAAGGTGCAGGATACGCTTCGCCCCTTCAATTTCAGCGCTGTGGCCTTTCCCAACCTCACCGGAACGGCGAAGGAGAACCTGCGCCGCCTGGACGAACTCCTTGCGGAAAACCGTGCCCGGCGGGAGGGAGCCGAGAGAGCCATCCGTGAAAGCGCTTCCCAGCAGGACGCCCTCCGCCTTTATGCCGACCATCTTGCCGCCAGAGAGACGGAGGACGGCGGCGCCGAGCGGCTGCTGACCGACGGCACCATCCTCTATTTTGAGGGCTGGGCCCCGGCGGAGAAGGAGGCGGCGGTAGGCGCCTTTCTGGACAGCTTGGACTGCGCCTGGGAGACTGCCGACCCCAGGGAGGAGGAATACCCGGAGGTCCCGGTACAGCTGAAAAACAACGCCGTCACCCGCCCCTTGAACATGGTGACGGAAATGTATTCCCTTCCCGCTTATGATAATGTAGACCCCAATCCGCTGATGGCGCCCTTCTTCATCCTGTTCTACGGCATTATGCTGGCGGATATGGGTTATGGCCTTTTGATGATCGCAGCGGGACTGTATGTGACGAGAAAATATCACCCCAAGGGCACCATGGGCCATATGTTTGGCCTGGCCACCCTCTGCGGAATCTCCACCTTTTTTATGGGCGCCCTCACCGGCGGCTTCTTTGGCGACTTCCTTACCCAACTGGTCAAGCTCACCACGGGAGGGGATTTCGCCCTCCCGGCGTTGTTTACCCCCCTGAACGATACCCTGATGATCCTCATCGGCTCCATGGCGCTGGGTTTCATCCAGATCATCACCGGCATGGCCATCAGCTTCATCCGTAAGATCAGGCGGGGCAGAATCCTGGACGCCGTCTGGGAGGAGGGAACCTGGTGGACGGTGTTCCTCGGCATCGCGCTGATGGCGCTGGGGATCACGAATTGGGTGCTGTATCTGGGCCTTGTGATGATCGTGGTGGGGTCCGGCTGGAATGCCAGGGGATTTGGCAAGGTGACTGCCATCTTTGGCTCGCTCTATAACCACATCACCGGCTATTTCGGAGATATCCTCTCCTATTCCCGCCTTATGGCGCTGATGCTGGCCGGTTCCGTCATCGCCCAGGTATTCAATACCCTTGGTGCCATTCCCGGGAATGTGGTCGTTTTTGTGATCATCTCCATGGCGGGAAATGCGCTGAACTTTGCGCTGAACCTCCTGGGCTGCTATGTCCACGACCTACGTTTGCAGTGCCTGGAATATTTCGGAAAATTCTATGAGGATGGGGGAAAGCCCTTCCGTCCCCTTGCGGCAAATACAAAATATGTTGATATTCAGGATTCTTAAGAGGAGGAAACGACTATGACAGACATGAATGAACTGATCCAACTGCAGCAAAGCCTCACATTTTTGGGCACCATCGGCGGCCTTGCCCTGGCGCTGCTGGGCGCGGGCCTTGCGGCGGTGCTTCCCGGAATTGGCTCGGCCAAGGGTACCGGCTATGCCGGCGAGGCCGGCACCGGCCTCCTCACCCAGGATCCTTCCAAATTCGGTAAGGTTATGATCCTGCAGGTCATCCCCGGCACCCAGGGTCTTTACGGCCTGGTGGTATGGTTCTTCGCCATCTTCCGCATGGGCCTCCTCTCCGGCACCCTTCCCGAGCTGACGGTGGCCCAGGGGATGCAGTACCTCTGTGCCTGCCTGCCTATGGCGCTGGGCGGCCTTTTCTCCGCCGTTGCCCAGGGCCGCGTGGCCGCCGGCTCCATCAACATCCTTGCCAAAAAGCCCGATGACTGGTCCAAGGGCATGGTGCTTTGTATCACCGTGGAGTTCTACGCCATCCTTTCTCTGCTGGCCTCCATGCTGATGATCA
>JAEDEN010000040.1 GCA_016293265.1 Oscillospiraceae bacterium
CGGTGTCCATGGCGATCATGAGCTCCTCGTTGGTGGGGATCAGCAGGACCTTCACGGCGGAGTCAGCGGCGGAGATCACGGTCTCCTTGCCGCGGACGGCGTTGGCCTCGGCGTCCATCTTGACGCCCATGAACTCCAGGCCGGAGGCGATGGCCATGCGCTGGGAAGCGGAGTTCTCGCCCACGCCGGCAGTGAAGATGATGGCGTCCACACCGCCCATGGCGGCGGCATAAGCGCCGATGAGCTTCTTGACGCCGTAGTTGAACATATCCACGGCCAGGCCGGCGCGCTCGTTGCCGCCCTTGAAGGCGTTCTCCAGATCGCGGAAGTCGGAGCTGACGCCGGAAACGCCCTCAACGCCGGACTTCTTGTTCAGGATGTTCAGCATCTCGTCGATGTTCAGGCCGTGCTTGTTCATCAGGTACTGCAGGATGCCGGCGTCCAGGTCGCCGGCGCGGGTGCCCATGGGAACGCCGGCCAGGGGGGTGAAGCCCATGGAGGTATCCACGCTCTTGCCGCCGTCCACCGCGGTGACGGAGGAGCCGTTGCCCAGGTGGCAGGAGATGAGCTTCAGCTCCTCGGGAGCCTTACCCAGCATAGCGGCGGCGCGGGCGGCCACGTACTTGTGGGAGGTGCCGTGGAAGCCGTAGCGGCGGACCTTGTCGTTTTCATAGTAGCTATAGGGCAGGGCGTACATATAGGCCTTGGCGGGCATGGTCTGGTGGAAGGCGGTGTCGAACACGGCCACCATGGGCACGCCGGGCATCACCTTCTCGCAGGCGCGGATGCCGGTGAGGTTGGCGGGGTTGTGGAGGGGAGCCAGGGGGATGCACTCCTCAATGGCCTTCAGCACATCGTCGGTGATGAGAACGGACTTGTTGAACGCCTCGCCGCCGTGAACGACACGGTGGCCCACAGCGTCGATCTCCTTCATGGAGCTGATCACGCCGTTTTTCTCGTCCACAAGGGCGTTCAGAACGGTCTGGATGGCCTCGGAATGGGTGGGCATGGCAACGTCGATGGCGTCCAGGACTTCCTTGCCCTCCACCTGGGGCTTATAGGTGAACTTGCCGTCGATGCCGATGCGCTCGCAAAGGCCCTTGGCAAGCAGCACGCCGTTCTCGGGATTCAGCAGCTGATACTTCAGGGAAGAGCTGCCGGCGTTGATCACAAGAATATTCATGTTTGATCGTCTCCTCTTCTTTTCTGGGAAAACCTTGCGGCTTTCCCGATTATGGGATACAATATAGCTGTACCCGTCCGCTTCTGGGCGGACTACCAGATATATGTTATTATACCAGAGTTTCCCTGGCTGGCAACCGATATTTTTACCGAAATGTCATTTTTTTGTCACCACTTAAGGAAGATTTTCATGAAGACAGCAGGTATCATAGTAGAATACAATCCCCTGCACTGGGGACACGTCCATCTTTTGACGGAGGTCCGCCGCCGCCTGGGCGGGGACTGCGCCATTGTCTGCGTCATGAGCGGCGACTTTGTCCAGCGGGGCGACTTCGCCCTGGTGCGCCGGGCCCCCCGGGCCGCCGCCGCCGTGGAAAGCGGTGCGGACCTTGTGTTGGAGCTGCCCCTGCCCTGGGCCGTGTCCTCCGCGGAACGCTTCGCCGACGGGGGCGTGGCCACGCTGCTGGCCACCGGCGTCATCACCCACCTGGCCTTTGGCAGCGAGTGCGGGGACGGAGCGGCCCTGCAGGAGGTGGCCGCCTGCCTTCTCTCCCCGGCCTGCGACGCCGGCCTGCGCCGCCGCTTAGGCGGGGGAATGTCCTACGCCGCCTGCCGCCAGGCAGCGGTGTCGGCGCTCCTGGGCCCGGAGCGGGGCGCGCTTCTGGAATCCCCCAACAACACTCTGGGCATTGAGTACTGCAAGGCCCTGCTGCGCCGCGGAAGCTCCGTGGCGCCCCTTACCATCCCCCGCCTGGGCCCGGACCACGACGCCCCGGAGGCGGAAGGCGGGTTTGCCTCCGGCTCCGCCATCCGTGCCCTCCTCCGCGCCGGCAGGCGGGAGGAGGCCCTCTCCCTCATGGCCCCCGCCATGAAAAGGGCCTATCTGGAGGAGGAGGCCGCCGGCCGGGGGCCCGTATTCCCCGCAGCCAGCCAGCGGGCCATTCTCTCCCAGCTCCGGCGCATGGAGCGGGAGGACTTCGCCCGCCTGGACCAGGGACGGGAGGGCCTGTACAACCGGCTGTACGAGGCAAGCCGCACCGCCGCCTCCCTGGATGAGGTGCTGGAGGCGGCCAAAACCAAGCGCTATCCCCACGCCCGGCTGCGGCGCATGGTGCTCTGGGCCTATCTGGGCCTGACCCCCGGCAGCTTTCCCTCCCAGCCCGCCTATCTCCGGCCCCTGGCGGCCAACGCCACCGGACGGGCCCTCCTTGCCCGGATGCGCCGGGAGGCCTCCCTCCCCGTTTTGACCAAACCCGCGGATGTGCGCCGGCTCGGCCACAGCGCCCAGGCCCTCTTCGCTCTGGAAAGCCGCGCCGCCGACCTATACAGCCTCGGTTTCCCGGATCTCTCCGCCGCCCTGGGCGGCACGTTATGGAAGGAAGGCATCGCCCTCCTGTGAGTTTCCGGCCGAAAGGAGCTACCCATGAAAAAAGCATTCCTTCTTCTTGTGTCTGTGACCGCTGCGGCCCTTCTCGGCGGCTGCGGCGCCGCCCCGACCCCTCCTCCCCAGGCAGACGCGCCTCCGGCGCTCTCCGAGCCCCTCCCTCCCCCTCCGCCGGAGGAAGAAGTCATCCTCTACACCGTCTCAACCACCACGGAGGAGAACACCATCCAAACGGATGACGGCGTGGTCCTGCTCTCCAGCCGCTTCCAGCTCCCCGTCCTCACGGTTCTGGGAGAGGATGGCTCCCCCATCACCGAGGCGGAAACCCCCGCCCAGGAGCAGGCCCTTTTGAACGCCGACACCTTCAACCGGAAGTTCACCGACTGGTCCTCCTCCGAGAGCATCCAGGATGTGAGCGACATGGCCAAGGAGGACTACGCCTGGCACCGGGAGGGCGGGTATGACTGGCACAGCGGCTACGTCCTGGAGCTTAACTGCACCGCCTACCAGACGGAGCGCATGGTCAGCGTCTTCGGCCTCTACTACAGCTTCACCGGAGGAGTCCACCCCAACAGCGTGTACCTGGCCTGGAACTTTGACCTGGAAAACGGCGCCTTCTTCGACCCGGAGTTCCTGGGCAGCGGCCCCGAGCTGCAGGAGGCTGTGGCCAAGGAGCTGATCCGCCAGTGCGGCGAACACGCATCGGACGCCGGCATGGCTCCGGAGGACCTGTTCTGGCAGGACTACGAGACCATCGTTTCCAACTGGTCCAGCTATGCCGTCTCCTTTGACGGGGAGGGCATGACCGTCTGCTTCTCCCCCTACGAGCTGGCCGCCTACGCCGCCGGCCCCCAGATCTTTGAAGTCTCCTATGACTTCCTGGAGCCCTACTTAAGCGAACAGGGACGGGCCATCCTGGGCCTGGACACATAACATCCTCACAAGGAAGCCGCGGCTCTCGCCGCGGCTTTTTTGCGCCCGGACGCTTTTTCCCTTGACATACCTTGCGTCACGATGTATTCTATGCATAGAAACTCTATGTATCGACTTTTACAGGAGGTCCCTATGAAAAAGCAGAACATGGAACACACCCAGCTTCTGGTGCTGTCGCTGCTGGCCGGGGAGGATATGTACGGCTATCAGATGATCGTGGAGCTGGCCCGCCGCTCTGACCACACCTTCGAGATGAAGGAGGGCACCCTTTACCCCGTGCTCCACGGCCTGGAGAAGGACGGCTGCGTGGAGGCCTACCAGCAGGCCGCTCCCACAGGCCGGATGCGCAAGTATTACCACCTGACCCGCAAGGGCGGCGCCTTGCTGAAGACGGAAACAGAGGCCTGGCGCAGCTATTCCGGCGCGGTGAACGCGGTGCTGCAGGCAAGTCCCGGCGCCGCTATGGCCTGACGCGGCGCCGTCACCGGGGGCGGAACCCCCGCCCCACCAGAAAGGAGGCCCTATGACCAAACGCGAATATACCGAAGCCGTTCTCTCCGCCCTGCGGCGGGTGACCCCCAGGGAGCGGGCCGCCATCCGGGCGGAGATCGACGCCCACATCGAGGACCACATGGAGGGCCTTTTGGAGCTGGGCTATGACGAGGCCCTTGCCGAGGAGCGGGCCCTCTCCTCCATGGGCGACCCGGAGGAGGTGGGCCGGGCGCTGGACCGGCAATATCCCCTGTTCTGGCTCCTGGTCAGCCGGGGGGCGGCGGCGCTGCTGGCGCTGACGGTCTGCGCCGTCCTCCTGTCCCCCATCGTCACGCTGTCCCACGTCTGGGACAATCTCCGGGCCCGCACCGACCCCATGTCCCATATGGTGGAAGCCTACCGGCCCCAGGTCACCCAGGAGCTGGACCTGCGGGCCAATGTTGGCTCCGACGTGCTGTACATCTACGCCACAGGCCGCCTGGGGCAAAGGGTCTGCGTCCATTCCGTCCGGTATGACCGAAACCCCCTCCGCTATGTCTCAAACTGGGACGTCAGCTTTGAGGACTGCCGGGGAGAGCCGTTGAGGAAAAGCGGCGGCTCTTTCTACAGCGCGGCGGTCAGCTATTACGACGATAAGTTTGACCTCCCCTATGGCGACCCTTACCTCACCGCCGTGGTGGAGCGCTTCGGGGAGCGGACGGAGATCCGGGTCCCCC
Source organism: Oscillospiraceae bacterium (assembly GCA_016293265.1). Taxonomy (GTDB): domain Bacteria; phylum Bacillota; class Clostridia; order Oscillospirales; family Oscillospiraceae; genus Oscillibacter. The sequence goes on from JAEDEN010000040.1 coordinate 4,708, forward strand.
TGGTATGGGAGGTGGAGGAATGAAACCCATTCTGACCCGAAAGCAGACCGCCCTCCGGCGCCTGGCCCTTTTGCTGGCCATCTTCCTGGCCGCCTCCGCCCTGAACCTGGTGAACCTGCTGCCCCGGCAGGCTGTTGAGGATATGGCGGACCAGCAGGACATCGAACACCCGGTGGTCATCCGGCGGTTTTATGACGGCACGCTGCCCGTCACCCGCTTTGCCCTTCAGTACCTGGTGGAGGGGGACGACGCCATGATGCTCTGCACCACCGGCTACCATCCGCTGGAGGGCTGGTATGACCGGGACTGGTGCCGGGTGGAGACCTGGGACGGCGCCCCCGTCCACGTGGGGCTCCGCATCCACAACCAGGGCGGCAAAAGGACAGCCTACCTCTTCGGCCGCATCGACGACGCCTCCGTCACCGCCCTCACCCTCCGCTTCAGCCAGCACCTCTTCCCGGAAGGGGTGGAAAGCTTCCAGGAGGTGCCCCATGTGCTGGAGGTCCCCCGGGAGGCCGTCTTCCGTGGGGAGAACGGAAACCGCTACCTTCTGGCCCCCATCACCCTGCCCTCCGCCGGGGAGAAATATCCCCAGTTCGCGGATTTCCGCATCCTGGGCTATGACCGGGAGGGCAAGGTCCTGGCGGATGAGGAGGTCCCGTACCAGTCCTGGTCCACCTCCGGCTGAGGGGCCGCCCCTCCGGCCCGCTCCACGGGAGTTGACAGGCCGACGGAAAGAGTTAACATAAGGCAGAACGGAGAATGATACGATGGAAGGGAAAAACGTTTGGCTGACCCTGCTGACCGGGCTGGCGGTGCTCCTGGCGGGAGCATGGTTCATCCTCTATAACCCGTGGCTGGGATATACGGATTCCGCCCTTTTATACCTGGCGGCGGTGGCCGGCGGGGGCTGCTTCTGGATCGGGAGCAGCCTGAAAAAGTGAAGGCGCGCACAGAATACGTGTAAAAACAGCGGCCCCTCCGGTGAGGGGCCGCTGTTTGTTTCTCCCTTGGGGAACGCCTTTTATCCCATGAGCTGGGCTTCCATATTTTCCGCAAAAGCGGCCAGGCGCTCTTCGATGCCGGGGAGGCGCAGGGCCGTGCCCGGGTCGTTGGCGGTCTCCAGCAGGCAGAATCCGGGGGGCAGGTAGAACCCCTTGTTCATGGACAGGGCGGAGACCACCTGGCTTGCCACGATGTCGCCTCCGGAGTAGCCGGAGACCACCAGGGCAAACACCGCCTTGTCCTGGAAGGACACCGTGCGGTAAAGGGCGGTGAGGCGGTTGATACAGGCGGTGAGGTTGGCGGAAAGAGCGTCGTTATAGTTGGGGCACAGCAGCACCACGGCGTCGGCGTCCCGGATGGCGGGATAGACCTCCCGGACCATCACGCCGCCGTAGAAGCACTCCCCCTTTTCGCCGAAGTGGAGGCACATGGTATAGGGGCACCCGGAGCAGTCCACCAGGGTGCCGTTGCGTAGGGCCACCTCCGTGATGTCGAAGGGGCCCCGGAGGCGCTCCTTCACGCCCTTCCAGAGGGCGGCGGTATTGGAGGTGCGGTGGTTGGAGGCGTGGAGCACCACCAGGCGGGGACGCCGGCTTTTGGGCGGGTCAAAGCACAGCACCCGGCCCACCAGATCCCTTACGGCCCGGCGGTAGGCCTCCTCCAGGGAGCAGCCCCCGTTTTTCGCCTGGACGGCGAAATTCCGCAGCTCTCCGGTGCCCTCCACCAGGCCCCGGCCCGGGAAGGCACAGCCCGCAAGGGAGGCGGAAAGGACCACCTCCCTGCCCAGGGCCTTGGTATAAAGGTCTCCCCCGCCGTCGATCCACACGCCGCCCACGCTGCCCTTCAGGCAGCCGGGATGGGTGCGCAGATAGGCCACCAGGTCATAGGCGGCGTGGTTCACGCCATGAACCGGCAGGGGGATGACAAAGAGGATGGGGGCTCCCGCCAGGCCGTCTCCGGCGCCGGCCAGGACGTACTCCCTGCCCTCCAGGGCGGATTTCAGCACGCCGGGAAGGCGTTGGGAGCGTTCCTCTCCGCAGATAACCACATGGAGCACGGTATTCCCTTCTTTCATTCCACATGGATGGAGCGGAGGATCTCCTCCGTCTGCCGCAGGCGGGCGTAGAGGGCGTCCGGCAGCTCCAGCGTCTCCACCTCCAGGCCATGGGGGGTGTAGCGGTTGCGCACGCCGAACCAGACCCCTCCCAGGCACACGCTGCCGCAGTGCCACTGTCCCCGCAGGGTCAAAAGAAGCTGCATAGCGCCGGAGGAAACCGCCGGGGCCACGTAGGGCTTGAAGCCGATCTCCCGCATTTTCAGGTTGGCGGTGACGGTCTTTTCCGTCAGCTCCATGGAAAGGGCGTCGTCATAGTGCTCCACGGAGTTGGCGATGAGGAGCCCCCGGCCGTGGGGGCCGAAGCTGCGGCCCTCGGTGAGGTAGGAGGCAAAGCGGCGGTCCTGCCGGGCGTAGTAGGCGGCCCGGGCGGTCATGACTCCCAGGCCGTAGCCCTGCACCTGCTCGGGCAGAAGGCCCAGGCCGTCCCAGGCGCCCTCCTCATTCCGGTTGGAGGCCTGGTAGGCCGCCTGGCAGAGCTGGTCCACGGGGTCTGAGAGGACCATGAACAGCCCCTTGAAGCCGGCGGCCCGGGCGGCCCGGGCATAATGGGCCACGATGCCCTTGTTGGCCTCCAGCTGGGCCATGCGCACGTCCTTCACGGCGCTGCCCACGGCGGGGATGGACTTGGTGGCGGCGAAGATGAACACATCACACGCAAAGAGATGCTCCGGCGCCACGGCCTCCACCTGGGGGAGGGCGTCGTAATCCCAGGGCCAGGCGATCTGGCCCATTTCCGTGGTCCAGCGCTCCACGGTCTTTTCATTCAGGTCGCAGATCCCGATGGAGGAGACCACATCTCCCCCAAGGAGCTTGAGGGCGGTGAGGAGGGTGCTGCCCACGTCCCCCACCGCCAGGAGGTGGACCCGCTTCTTCCCCCCATTGGGGGCGGGGACCGCTTCCCGCCAGCGGGGATGCCCCACGTCAACGGCGGTCAGCTTCCCTGCGGCGATGGCGGAGGCCACCTGGGGGGGAAGGTCCGGAGCGGGTCCCATGCGGCGGGGATCGAACCAGGCGGCGTCCTCCGCCGCGGCGGTGAGCTGCCGCCCGTCCGTCACCCGCCAGGCACAGCGGCACACCTCCAGCTCCCGGCGGACCAGGAACAGCTCGGGGACGCCGGCCTCCGCCCGCTCCAGGGGCAGGTTCAGAAAGGAGGCGGCAAGCTTGTTTTCAACACGGTAGTAATTCATAAAAACCTCTTACGGATGGATTTATTCCAGGAAATCCCGGGTGCGCATCAGCATCTTCAAATCGTTTTCCAGGCAGGTGGAGGCGGAAAGGCTGGCGTCATACCGCAGGGCGGAGCCCTTGTCCGGGCACAGGGGCAGGATGATGGCCTCGCTGAGGCGGGAGAGGGTCAGGTTGCGGGCATAGCGCTCCCGGTAGGCGTTTTCCACCGCCAGCATGATGTCCCGGCTGTTCTCAATGCAGACCCGGGAGAAGTGGAACACGGCCCGGCGGTCGCTGCTCTTGTAGAAGCGGGGATAGGCGTAGGGCAGGATCAGGTTCACGGCAGGCGTCAGGCCCGGGACGGTGGATTCCGCCCCCTCCACGGTATTGCCGCCGATGAAGGGATACATGGTGGATTCGATGAACCAGGCCCGGAGGTTGGGCACGAAGTAGACGCTGTCCACCTCCCGGCCCTTGGCGGCCATCAGGTCCTTGCCGCGGCCGGAGAGGAAGCCCACCATGACCCGGTCGATGTTCAGCCCCTCCTTGCGGAAAAGGGGGTCCAGGACGTTGAGGCGGTGGCCGGAGTGGAGGATGTCATCCACCAGGATGACGGGCCGGCGGAAGGAGCGGACGGTGCGGATCTGGCTCTCCAGCGGGGCGTAGCCGGGGTAGGCTTCGATGGTGAAGTTGTGCAGATCCTCCGCGAAGACCTTGTCGGTGTGGATGGTCTTGGTGACGGTGTTGGGAACAGCGTTGCCCCGGAGGAACTTGCCGAAGGGCACGCACATCTTCTCTCCCAGCACCCTGGGATTGGTGGGCTCGGAGGGGACGCCGTTGCGCTCGGTGATCTTGCGCACCAGGCGGTGGTAAATGAGCTCCGAGTTCAGCGACAGCACCAGCACCCCGGGATACAGGTCGCAGATGGCCCGCTGGATGCGGAAGTGGGCGTTGCGGACGCTCTCCAGCACCTGCTTGTCGGAGGAGAAGGGCTCTTTCAGGGTGGTGGCGGCGTTTTGCAGCAGCACCACGGGAGAGCGCATATCCGCCACCAGCAGCGGCCGCAGGGTATCGGCGGTGATGTGGGTGAAGCCGTGGCGCTCCAGCAGGTCCAGCTTGCCGGCGGGGGTATCGTTGGCCCACCAGACGGCGTAGCCGCAGTCCTCCGCCATGGCCCGGGAGAGGACCTCGGTAAGCAGAAGCTGGCCGATATCGTAGTTATTCTCATATGTGTCGGAGGTATGCAGGCCGGTCAGCAGCAGGATGCGCCCGGCGGTGCGGACCCGGACCTCGTTTGCAAGGCTCTCGCTGCCCAGGGCGTCGTACAGCCCGGAGGAATTCAGCGTCCTGGCCGTCAGATACCCCAGGGGCTTGGGCTTGCTGCCGGTGTTGCGCCAGAGGATGCAGAGGGTGTCCCGGTTGTCGGGCCGGGGCAGGAAGCTCCATCCGTCGCTGACGGACTCCTGCAAGGACTGCCACAGCTCCTCCCCGATCTCCTTCTCCCAGGTGAAGTCCAAAAAGCCGGTGCGGATGAGCTGCTTGTACTGGGGCTCCCGGAGATACAGGCTGTTGCGGTAGATAAAGTCCTGCACCGTGGGGTCGATCAGGTTGGAGATGTCACGGCCCAGGTCGATGTTCTCACGGATGCGGGTGGAGCTGATATCCTCCAGGTGGGTGGGCAGGTGGAGCCGGATCACCTGGCCGCTGATGTTGGACACATCCGCCTCCACCTCGCCCCCCTCCACGCCGCTGGAGCGGCTGAAGATGATGTGGTTGAGGTGGTGGACGGAGCCGGGCTTCGGCTGGGCCTTGTAGGAGGAGGCGTTGGCCACCACGTCGGACCCCACGGTAAGGTACAGCTCCCGGCCGGAAAAGACCTGGCGCAGGCGGTTCAGATCGTCGCTGTTGGCAAGGTTCACCGGAATATCATGGGGGAAGAGGTACACGTCAAACTCGTCGGCCACGGACATACTGACGATCTGGCGGCGCAGCAGGGAGGGCTGGGCCTTCTTGGACCAGGAGAATTCGTCAATGGCCAGGTACACCTCAAAGCCCAGGTCCCGGATCTCCTGGACGATGCCCTTGTGGGAGAGGGAGAAGGGGTCGAAGGTGCCGGGGAAGAAGGCCACCTTCCTGTGGTCGTCAAAGGGGAAGGGGTCGCTTTCGATGCGGTGGCGGACGATAAAGCGGTAGATGTGGGACAGGGCCGCCGCGGTATAGAAGAAGGTCAGCTCCTGCTCCTCCTGCTCGTGGATGAGGAAGAGGATCTTCTTGGCCATCAGGAGGAAGAGGCGCTCCTTGTCCTCGTAGGCAAGGGTCTTGGAGGCGAAAAGGCGCTCCCCCAGGATCCGAAGGGACTCCTGGCGCACAGACTCCTGGCAGGAGGCAAGGCCCTTGAGCAGAAGCCCCGCCATTTTGCGCCAGCGGGCGGTGAGGATCTCCTCGCTCTCGCCGAAGCGCTCGCCGTAGACGGCGTAGTGCTCCAGCATGGCGCCCACGGTGGAAAGGGAGGCCGCCACCACGCCGGTATTGGAGGAGGTGAGCAGGGAGAAGAGCTGCTCGATGATCTCGTCCAGCTCCCGGGGGGCCAGCCACAGGATGAACTGGCCCAGGTACTCGGGGATATACTGGGACAGCTCCGCCTGGCCGGTCTCCAGCGTCTTGGTCATCTCCACGGCGATCTCATTACGGCGGGCGGGGGTCAGGGCGTGGGCCATGGAAAGCAGGGCCGCGCCGGCCATGCGGCGCACCGCCACGGTCTCGCTGACCTGCATGAGGTTGGAGAAATGGGTGGCGATATGGAGGATGTTGGTCTGGGCGCCGTAGATCACCTGCTCGCTCAGGTACTCCACACCCGCGGCCTTCAGTACCCAGGGGGTGGCGGTCTTCAGGTTATCCAAAAACACGCCGCTCACCGGCTCCGGCTGGTCCAAAACCTCCCAATAGGCGGAGGCATCCAGTCCCAGGCGCCTGCTCAGCTGGGCCTGGAGGAACAAAAGGGGCGTGCAGCCGGCGCAGTCGGCCTGCTGGGTGGCCTCAACGATCACCTCCCACTCGGGGTCGTCCTCCGTCATGGCGGGGATCAGATGGCGGAACAGCCGCAGCGCCGCCGCCTTCTGGGAATCGCCGCCGTTTTCCAGCCACCACCTGGCAAAGCGGACCAGCTTGGAGCGGTCCTTCCCGTCCAGGCGCTCCACGGGCACGTTCAGCACCGTATCCATCAAGGAGAAGGCCTCGTCCGCCTCCACGGCCTGGGGGTCCTCATAATGGCGCAGGAGGATCTCCGCAAAGCGGGGGAAGTGGGCGTCGGAGCAGTTGTTCAGCAGGGTGTCCGTCACGGTCTTGGCCTGGTAACGGATCTTCCGGGTCTGCAGGGGGGTAAGGCGCCGGTCGGGGTAGATCATCTTTTCCAGGTACTCGTCCCAAAGGATGAAGGGCCGGTTCTCCTGGGGGCTGGGGGCCGTGCCGGCGGGCAGCTCCTTTTTATAGCCGGACTGGAAGCCGGCCAGGATGCGGCCGATGAGGGCGGCAGCCTGGCGGCGGATGTCGCCGTCGGGGAGCAGCAGCAGCTCATAGAGGAACTCCAGGGTCTGCTCCTTCTGTCCCGCGCTCCAATAGGTGAAATACTCCTCGAAGATGGACAGGTACGCCCGGATGCGGGCGGGCTCCTTCTCCGTGCGGGCGGCCTCCAGGATGGCCACGAAGAGCCGGTCATGGCCCAGGCGGTGCATCAGGTGGATGTTGTGGTCCACGGCGGTGTGGCAGAGGGCGGACACCACTTCCTCCTCCGTCATCAACGCGGGGTCCCGCCTGGTCTGGGGGGTGGTGCCGGGCGTGGCCAGGGTGGAGTCCACACCGAAGGAGATCATGTACTCCTCAAAGTCGCTGAGCTTGGTGTAGACATACTGGTAGCGGCGGCGCTTGGCGTCATCCACATTGTCCAGCTTGCTCAAAATGACGTCGAAGGCTTCCTTCAGGGAGAAGATCTGGGCGATCTCCCGGCCGTCCTCTCCCCGGGACTGCTTCACGCGGAAATCCGCGTACACCAGCACCAAGGACTCGGAGGAGAGGTTTTCGATCTCAAGGTCCCAGACAGAGTGGTTGGCGGCGATGCGGCCCAGGGAGGCAAGGCCGTGGTCGGAGCACCACTGGTCGGTATAGAAATAATGGAGGTAGGGGACCCGCTCCCCGGGCTTGCAGCCGAATTTACCGATGTCGTGGGCGGCGGCGGCGCCGGAGATGAGGCCCAGGTCAATGAGGCCCCCCTTCTTGCGGAAGGCCCGGGAGACGGTGATGGCCACATGGTGGACCCCCGCGATATGCTCCAGGGTGCGGAAGGGCGTTACCTCCCGGCCCAGACGCAGCAGCTCGTAGACGTACTCCTCCCGGAAGCACTTCAAAAAGAGGCGGTATTCGTCGGCAACGTCGCTGCCGGACAGCTCCTTTTCCGTGCAGAAGGCAAAGTCCAGCCAGGGGTCAAAGGGCAAAATGGCCCGCTCGGCGTCAAACAGGGTGCGCAGGAACTGCAAAAAGCACAGTGCGCCGTCCTGCTGGGCGGGAGAATGGCTCCAGTCATCCACCGGGTAGAGGATGGCGGAAGCCGCCTTATAGGCATAGGGCAGCCAGCCCTCCCCGGGCTGGGGCGCGATGGCGTCCAGCAGGGGGCGGAAGGCCGCCAGCGCCTGGGCGCAGGTAAGGCGGTGCTCAATGGGCAAAAGGGGATAGACCAGCCGCTCCCAGTCCACATTTTGAAACAGGCGCGTCATATCCGTCCGGTTGCGGTTCAGCTTTCGCAGGAAGGCTTCCTCCGCGAAGCTCTCCGCCAGGTTCATATACAGGGTACTGCGTTCCATAAGGGGCCTCCGTTCCGCCCTAAGGCCGGCGTTTTTTTCAGTATACCGCACCGGAGGAAAAGAGGAAAGAGCCGTTGGGGAAAAATTTTTCCTGTTCCTTCCTTCTCCAGGGCGGTACGCAAAAAAACTTCCGGCCCGCATTGTTCCCGGACGGACTTTATGATATCATAATAGAATTATATTTTTGATTGCAGGAGGTGCGCTTATGAAGCGCCGCAAGTCATACACCTATCTTCTTGCCGCCGGAATGATCTTTTTGATGGCCATCCTCTTCGGGACAAACGTCTTCACCCACTATTTCTCCTCCCTGGGCTCCGCCCTCTCCATCCTGATGGCCCTGGGCTTCACCGTCTGCGGCATTCAGGAGCTGTCCAACTACTTTCACGTCCGCAAGGAGGAGAAGGAGGAAAAGAAATGAGGATCGGACTGCAATTCGCCATGCCGGCGGAGCTCCACGCCCTGCCCGGCGGCCGGGAGCTGACTCCCTTTGAGACCGTCTCCGGCATCCCCTTCTATGAGGTGGGGCCGGACATCCTGGCCTGCGCCGGGGGGGTCAGCAAGGTCAACGCCGCCATGGCCGCCGAGGTCTTCTGCCTGAAATACGGCGTGGACCTGATTTTGAACGCCGGCGTGGCCGGGTGCGCCGGGGACCTGCCCACGGGCTCCCTGGTGGTGGCCTCCGAATTTTTGCAGCACGACGTGGACACCACCGCCGTGGGGGACCCCATCGGCCTGGTTTCCACCGTCAACCGGGTGTTCTTTCCCACCTGGGAGCCGGAGCGGTGCGTAACGCTTCTGAAGGAGCTGGGCTTTGATGCCGTCACCGGCCGGGTGGCCACCGGGGACTGGTTCGCCGTGGGCGGCAGCCGCTCGGAGTGGATCCGGGACACCTTCTCCCCCCTGCTGGTGGAGATGGAGGGCTGCGCCATCGCCCAGGTGTGCCTGAGAAACGGCGTGAGGTTCGTCTCCGTCAAGTCCGTTTCCGACCACCTCTTCCGGGAAAACCAGGCGGAGGAGTATTTCGACTTCGGACAGGCTTTGGAAAATATGGGCCGGGTGGTGCTGCCCCTGGCCGGGAAATTACAGGAGGAATGCTGAATGGAACGCATCGCAAGCTTTACCGTGGATCACAACAAGCTCATGCCGGGGCTGTACCTCTCCCGCCGGGACGGCAGCGTGGTCACCTTCGACCTGCGCTTCAAAAAGCCCAACACCGGCGACCTCCTCTCCAACAGCGAGATGCACTCCGTGGAGCATCTCATCGCCACCCTCCTGCGCAACTCCCCGGCCAAGGAAGCCGTCATCTACTTCGGCCCCATGGGCTGCCAGACCGGCTTTTACTTCCTCTTTGACAGCGCCCTCCTCTCCATGGCGGAGGCCGTGGAGCTTTTGAAGGCCGTTTTCGCCCAGGCCGCCGCCTTTGAAGGGGAAATGCCAGGCAAGAGCCCCGCGGAATGCGGCAACTACATCAACCTGGATGTGGAGGCGGGGAAGGCCGTCTGCCGCTTCTACGCCGGACTCATCTCCGGCTGGACGGAGGAGCGGCTTGCCTACTGAGTCCCGGGACAGGCGGGCCTTTGGGGGATTTTTATCCTTACATGGCCTTGAAATGGGTCTCCACAGCTTGCAAACAGGCTAAAATTGTGTTAAATTGATAAGGTTACTGAATTTCAACCCTAAGGAGGCTCCTTCATGTCCACCTTGAAAGAAGAAATCTCCCGGCGCCGGACCTTTGCCATCATCTCCCACCCGGACGCCGGTAAAACCACCCTGACGGAAAAATTCCTCCTCTACGGCGGGGCCATCGCCCAGGCCGGCGAGGTGAAGGGCAAGCGGGCCAAGGCCGCCACCTCCGACTGGATGGAGATCGAAAAACAGCGCGGTATCTCCGTCACCTCCTCCGTCATGCAGTTCCAGCACAGCGGCTTTTGCATCAACATCCTGGATACCCCCGGCCACCAGGACTTCTCTGAGGACACCTACCGCACCCTTATGGCGGCGGACAGCGCGGTGATGGTCATCGACTGCGCCAAAGGCGTGGAGCCCCAGACCCGCAAGCTCTTCCGGGTCTGCGCCCTGCGCAACATCCCCATCTTCACCTTCATCAACAAGATGGACCGGGAGAGCCGGGACCCTCTGGAGCTGTGCGAGGAGGTGGAGCGGGAGCTGGGCATCGACACCTATCCCATGAACTGGCCCATCGGCTCCGGCAAGGAATTCCAGGGCGTTTACGACCGGGAAAAGCGCCGCATCCTCTTCTTCGACTCCCAGGGCAAGGGCCGCAAGGCCAGCTCCACGGAGGTAGAGCTGAGCGATCCCGCCGTGGGCGAGATGATCGGACAGGCCAAGTGGGAGCAGCTCCAGGAGGAAGTGGAGCTGCTGGGCGCCGGCCGGGAGTTCGACATGGAGGCCGTCCGCTCCGGCAAGCTCTCCCCCGTCTTCTTCGGCTCCGCCCTCACCAATTTCGGCGTGGAGCCCTTCCTGGAGGAATTCCTCCGCATGACCACCGCCCCCCTGCCCCGCACCGCCGACTGCGGGGAGATCGACGTGTTCAGCGAGGATTTCTCCGCCTTCGTTTTCAAGATCCAGGCCAACATGAACAAGGCCCACCGGGACCGCCTGGCCTTTATGCGCATCTGCTCCGGCAAGTTCCAGCGGGACACCGAGTATTTCCACGTCCAAAGCGGCAAAAAGCTCCGCCTCAGCCAGCCCCAGCAGATGATGGCCGCCGAGCGGGAGATCGTGGAGGAGGCCTACGCCGGCGACATCATCGGCGTGTTCGACCCGGGCCTGTTCTCCATCGGCGACACCATTTCCGTCCCCGGCAAAAAGTTCAGATTCTCCGGCATTCCCACCTTCGAGCCGGAGCATTTCATGCGGGTGTCTCCCAAGGACACCATGAAGCGCAAGCAGTTCATCAAGGGCACGGAGCAGATCGCCCAGGAGGGCGCCATCCAGATCTTCAAGATCCCCGGCGCAGGCCTGGAGGAGGTCATCGTGGGCGTGGTGGGCACGCTGCAGTTCGACGTATTCC
>JAEDEN010000125.1 GCA_016293265.1 Oscillospiraceae bacterium
GCGGGAAAATGTGGGCGGGCAGTGCCACTTGTCAATCCCCCTCTGCCATGCTATACTATAACATTATGGCGATATTCCCATCCCCGCCGCGCAAGCGGCATCAACACAACGGAGGAACCCCACCCATGAAATTCGAACTAATTGACCGCAGACGCCTCAAGCGCGAAATGCGGGACACCCTGCGCACCGCCCAGGTCTCCCCCAAGGCCATGACGGCGCTGTACATGGGCCTTTGCACGGTGCTGACCATGATCGACCTGATGGCCGGCAGCAAGGGCATACTGGCCATTTTCTCAAGCGTTTTGACCAGCCTGATCTCCCTGGTGCTGGGTGCGGGCTTTGTGATGTACTGCATGGCCGTGCTCCGAGGAGAACGGGCAGAGTTTTTGACCCTGTTCGACGGCTTCTCCCTGGCAGGAAAGCTTATCATGCTCTCCATCGTCAAATACGCCTACATCATTCTCTGGTCCCTGCTCTTTGTGATTCCCGGCATCATCGCCGCCTACCGCTACCGCTTCGCCGCGTATAACCTCTACGAAAACCCGGACCTGGGCATTTTTGAGGCTCTGGAGCTGAGCAAGCGCCAGACCTTGGGCTACAAGCAGCAGCTTTTTATGCTGGATCTGAGCTACTTCGGCTGGTCCATTCTGGCCACTCTTCCCATCATGGCGGAAAATTTCATTTACTCCTACCAGGTGACCTGCCAGCAGTTCGGCATAGCTTCCGGTGTGTTCACCGTCCCCCAGGTCTCCCCCACGGCCTATCTGCTGTGGACCCTTTTCACCTGCCTGTGGCAGCTTTTGGTGGCCCTGTTCTACCTGCCCGTTTACCAGTGCACGGAGCTTGGCTACTACGAAACCGCCAAGGCCTCCTCCGGCCTTGACCCCACTCAAAGAAGAAGCCCGGACGGGCTGTAAAAGGAAATCCCGCTGCCTGTGGCAGCGGGATTTTTCTTCTTTTCGCCGCCTGTGGGCGGCAAGCTCCGGGATGCTTTTCCTCAGAGGGCGGGGAACTGTTCTCTCACATAGCGGCTGCTCTTGAGGGCCAGCGTCAGCGCTGTGGAGGCCGCCAGGCCGAAGACCGCCTGGGTCAGGTTGCTGGGAATGCCTGCGGCACTGCCCGCAAGACTCCCCATCAAAATGCCGTCATAGAGCCAGTAGCCCACCACCATCACGGCCTCCGCCGCGATGCCGCAGACCACCAGCGCCCAGGCCTTTTTCCCCAGCAGGCGATACAAAACCGCCGCCAGGGCCGCCATCAGCGCCTTGATGATCAGGGTAGCCGGAGCGTAGAGCGGATAGCCCGCGATGAGGTCTGCCAGCATGGAGCCGATACCGCCCGCAGCCGCACCCCAGACGGGGCCCAGAAGGTACGCCCCCAGCAACACCACCGTATCTCCCAGGTTCATGTAACCGCCGGTTGGGGAGGGTACGCGCAGCACCAGCGTGGCCGCGCAGCTCAAGGCCGCCAGAACCGAAGCCATCACCAGCATTTTCACCCGGTCCATAGCCTTATTCCTTTGCACGGAATCATCTCCTCTTTCCTGTAGAATCTGCCCACAAAAATATTGTGGTCATCGTACCACCAATGTGGTATGATTGAAATAACCAGTTTTTGCATTTTTTATAAGGCCAGATGGAGGGTGTTATGCTGACTTATCCCATGGAAGAACGGGGCACACTGCCCCTTTATGAATATCTTTACCGCCGCATCCGGGATGACATCCTCTCCGGCGTCCTGAGAGCGGAGGAGAAGCTGCCCTCCCGCCGCGCCCTTGCGGAGCATCTGCGTGTTTCCGTGATGACGGTGGAGGGCGCCTACCGCCAACTGGAGGCAGAGGGCTATCTCTATGCCCGGGCCAAGCGGGGCTTTTTCGTCTCCAAACTGGACGCCCCCCCGGTTCCCCGGAACGCCCCGGCAGCCCCTCTCCAGCCTGTTTCCGGGCCAGAACGCCGTTGGAAACTGGACCTGCGCTCCAACCGGGTGGACGCCGCCCGGTTCCCCCTGTCCACCTGGGCACGTCTGGTGCGCCAGATCCTCTCCGAGGGTGGGGACGCCCTGCTTTCCCCACCGCCCCACCAGGGACTTTTGGAACTGCGCCGGGCCATCTGCAACGACCTTTCCGCCTTCCGGGGCCTTTCTGTGGCGCCGGAGCAGGTGGTGGTGGGCGCCGGCGCGGAGTATCTCTACCTGCTGCTCAGCCAGCTTTTGGGCCGGGAGGCGGTCTTTGCCGTGGAGGACCCGGGCTATCCCAAAATCCGCCAGGTGTACGGTGCCTGCGGAGCCATGGTCCGGCCCATCCCCCTGGACAGCGGCGGCATTCACCTTCCTGCCCTCCGCGCCTCCGGTGCCACCGTCGCCCACATCTCCCCGGCCCACCATTATCCCACCGGCCTGGTGACTCCCATCGCCCGGCGGCAGGCCCTTTTGAAATGGGCGGAGGAGGTGGGGGGCTACATCATCGAGGACGATTACGACAGCGAGCTGCGCTTTACCGGCCGTCCCATCCCCACCATGCAGTCCATCGACACCGCGGGGCGGGTGATCTACATGAACACCTTCTCCCAGACCATCTCCCCGGCCATGCGTCTGGGCTTTGCGGTGCTGCCCCCTCCGCTTTTGGAAAAGTACCGCCGGGAACTGAATTTTTACGCCTGCACCGTGCCCACCCTGGAACAGCAAGCCCTCTCCCGCTTTCTCTCCGGCGGGTTTTACGAGCAGCACCTCTCCCGTATGCGCAAAGAATACCGCTCCCGCCGGGAAGCGGTGCTCTCAGCCTTCCGGGAAAGCCCCTTTGCAAACCGTATCCGCATTTCGGAGCAGGGGGCGGGGCTCCACTTTTTGCTGCACCTGGAAACCCAAGAAAGGGATGCGGACCTGAAGGCCCGGGCGGAGGAGCTGGGGGTGCGGCTGAGCTTCCTGTCAGAGTACGCCGCCGGGGCCCCCACCCCTCCGCACACGCTGGTGGTGAATTACGCAGGCCTGGACCCGAAAGCACTGCCTGAGGCCATGGACCTTCTCTCCCAGGTCTTTGGGTGAGCGGGACCGCAAAAAACGGACGGCCTT
>JAEDEN010000126.1 GCA_016293265.1 Oscillospiraceae bacterium
GGTCGCCGTTGTACATGGCCCGCACCTGGGGCAGCGTCACGTGGCTCTCGTCCACAAAGAGGAGGAAGTCCTCCGGGAAAAAGTCCAGCAGCGTCATGGGGGCGGACCCGGCGGGCCGCTGGGAGATGATGCGGGAATAGTTCTCGATGCCGGAGCAGTAGCCCAGCTCCGCCATCATCTCCATGTCGTATTCCGTCCGCTGGCGGATGCGCTGGGCCTCCACAAGCTGGTTGTTTTCCTCAAAGCGGGCCACCTGCTCCTCCAGCTCCTCCCGAATCTCCCCGATGGCCCGGTCCATCTTGTCCTTGGTGGTGACGTAGTGGCTGGCGGGGTAGATGGCCACGTGGTTCAAATGCCGGTTCACGCTGCCGGTGAGGGGATGGAACTCGCGGATAGCCTCGATCTCGTCGCCGAAGAACTCCACCCGGATGGCCTTGTCCTTGTAATAGGCGGGGTAGATCTCCACCGTGTCTCCCCGGACCCGGAACATATTGCGCTCAAAGGCGATGTCGTTGCGCCCGTAGCGGTTTTCCACCAGGCGGCGGAGAAGCTCGTCCCGGTCCCACTGGGCCCCCACCCGGAGGGAGATCACCATTTTGGCGAAGTCGTCCGGTTCCCCCAGGCCGTAGATGCAGGAGACGGAGGACACCACGATCACGTCCCGCCGCTCCAGCAGGGCGCAGGTGGCGGAAAGCCGCAGACGGTCGATCTCGTCGTTGGTGGAGGCGTCCTTTGCGATATAGGTGTCCGTGTGGGGGATATAGGCCTCGGGCTGGTAATAATCGTAGTAGCTGACAAAATACTCCACGGCGTTCTCGGGGAAAAACTCCTTGAACTCCGCGCAAAGCTGGGCGGCCAGGGTCTTGTTGTGGGCCAGCACCAGCGTGGGGCGCTGGAGCCGCTCGATGACCTTGGCCATGGTGAAGGTCTTGCCGGAGCCGGTGACGCCCAGCAGGACCTGTTCCTTCAATCCATTTTCAAAACCCTCCGCCAGGGCCGCGATGGCCTGGGGCTGGTCGCCGGAGGGCTGGTATTCGGAAACGACTTTGAATGCAGGCATAAACGACTCCTTTCGCGGCACAGCCGCCTGATGTTTCCCGCGGCGGACGCCCCTATGCCAGATACCCCGAATCCGCCATGGACACATAGTCCCCGTCCGCCACGATGATGTGGTCCGTCAGGGCGACGCCGATGGTGGCCAGGGCCTTCCTGGCGCGGTCCGTGACGCCGTAATCCTCCTGGGAGGGCAGGGCGATGCCGCTGGGGTGGTTGTGGGCCAGAATCACGGCGCTGGCGGAGGTCAAAATGGCATTTTCCACCACCTGGCGGATGTCCAGCACCGCCGAGGCGGCGCCTCCCTCCCCCAGGCACTTGCAGGCAAGGAGCTTTCCCTTCCCGTCCAGGCACAGTTGGTAGACCGTCTCCCGCTTCTGCCCTGCAAACAGCGTCTGGAGGTATTCTCCCGCCCGCTCCGAGGAGTTGAGGATGCTCTCCCGCTCCGCGTCGTCCACCCTTGCCCTGCGGCAGAGCTGGGGCACCAGGCGGAGCAGCACCGCCGCGTTCTCGCCGATGCCCTCCACCTTCTTCAAGTCCTCCACCGGGGCCTGGAGCACCGCCGTCAGGGAGCCGTAGCGCTCCATCAGCGCGTGGGCGATAGCGTTGGTGTCCCGCCGGGGAATGGCGTAATACAGCAGCAGCTCCAGCGCTTCGTGGGGCGCGAAACCCTCCAGCCCGCCGGCCAGGAACCGCGCCCGCATCTTTTCCCGGTGTCCGTCGTGAACGCCCATTCCGCTCCGCCCCCTTTTCCCCGCCGGCGCCCCGGGTTCCTCCCGGCGCCGGCGGCGCTGTGCTCCATATGTTCGAATATCATATTATACCACGCTCCCCGGCGCTTCACAAGTCATTTTCCCCTTCAAAACCTTCCGTTCCTCCCGGAAAATCCGCCCCGCAGAAGGGGTGAAACGGTTGACACCGCCGCTTTTTTGGCATAATATAAGTAATGGTTCAAAAGAGCCGAAAAATGCATACGTCCGGTAGGTAAGGCTACCACTTAGGATACGGATCGCTGCCGCGGAGTGATGGAGACATCATGAGAGGGTTTGAACAGGTGCTATCGAACAAGAAGGTATCATCTAACGCGATTTCACTGCCTGGTGAGGCTAAAGCTTGAACGGTTGCGGAGCGTCCCCCGGGGACGGTTTCCGAAGGAGTTTCCCAATCGTACCGGAGGGCGCGATTGGATTTTTATTTTTTGACCGGTTCCCCGGCGAAGCGGGCCATACGGAACCGGCGGACTTTTGGCTTTTGCCGAAAGGGGCGGATACCGCCCTTGTACGACGATGGGAAGGAGGTCGCGCGAAATGTTTGAATTTGAAGAGGAGCGTTCCGAGCTGCTGGAAAAGATTGAGGATCTGATCCAGCGAAAACGCTACGCAGAGCTGCGCGACCTGCTGCTTCCCATGGAGGCGGCGGACATCGCCGCCCTCAGCTCCGACCTGAACGAAAAGCTGCCCCTGCTCTTCCGGCTCCTGCCGAAGGAGCAGGCGGCGGAGGTATTCGTGGAGCTGGATTCCGACGAGCAGGAGATGCTGATCCAGGGCTTTTCCAACGCCGAGCTGAAGGAAGTGCTGGATGAGCTGTATCTGGACGATACCGTGGATATCGTGGAGGAGATGCCCGCCAACGTGGTCAAGCGCATCCTCAAACACTCCGACCCCGAGATGCGCAAGAGCATCAACGAGATCCTGAAATACCCCGAGGACTCCGCCGGCAGCATCATGACCACGGAGTTCGTGGACTTGAAGGAGACCTTCACCGTTGAGGACGCCCTCAAGCATATCCGCCGCACCGCCCCGGACAAGGAGACCATCAACATCTGCTACGTGACCGACCAGGGCCGCCACCTCATCGGCCTCCTCTCCATCCGGACGCTGCTGCTGGCGGAGGAGGAGGATCTCATCGGCGATATCATGGAGCGCAACTTCATCGCCGTCCAGACCCTGGACGACCAGGAGACCACCGCCCAGGCCCTGAGCAAATACGACTTCCTGGCCCTGCC
>JAEDEN010000041.1 GCA_016293265.1 Oscillospiraceae bacterium
TTTTGCCTTTCGATTTGAGCAAAATGATGCTATATTATAATTCAAGAAGATAAACCGTCAGACAAATCGGAATTTGTTGAGGTGTCAATATGAAAAGACGATTGCAGATAGTGGCTGGTATTATTCTTGCAATAGCCTTGCTTTGCGGAATAGAGTTTTGGAATGAAGCGCAAGCAATAAAACGGGAGACTGAACATTTACTTGACCTTCAGCGTATATTGACTCTTGCAGAGAACAGAGGGGCGGATTGGGCAACAGATGAACTGATGATAAATAACATAGAAACATTCAGGAAAAAGAGTCTGTATAAAAAATGGGGGAAACCAACCGAGAGTACGGAAACTGCAAATGAAGATATATGGGTACTGTCGGATCAGTTTCGACTTATTGTTGATTACTATAAAGATGAACGGATTGAGAGCGTGAAAGTAGTTTCAGGTACATAGCCAACTTCCAGTTTGGCGGGCAGTTAAGCATAGAGATAAATCGGAATTTGTCAGGTGGTACGATGATGGAAAACAATGATTTTATGATAATTGGCTAATCTGAGTTGTATTGCCTGCCAAGCCATACCCAGTTAAAAAGCATCAAACATATTGGAGAAAAGAAATATGAAAAAGGCAATAATGCAGGTTTTGATTACTGTCGTGATTATGAGTATTATTTGCCTTGTTTTTTGGCAAGTAGGATGGATTACATCATCACGAGAAGTTGGCATCATGTTTGCAATAACTGTTATAGTGATAGTGGTTGACCTTGTTGCGTCACTCGTTTGGAAGAAGATATGTAATCACAAATAAATTCCAGTTTGTCGAACAGATACGTCCTTTTCTTGCCGGGATATGATAAAAAAGTGGCATTATGTAGAACACACGGCTTATTACCGCGTCAAAAAGTACCCACCCCATTCAAAACGGGGTGGGTATTTTTTCATGTTCGGCCAAAACCTTAACTTAATGACATTGGACGGTGTCCGGGTCATTTTTTTGCGTTTATGCGCGGTTCTTCCGCAGGCGGTCCGCCGCAAAGCACAGCGCCATGGTAATGAGCATATCCGGCAGCGTGCTTCCGAGGATAAAGTCATAGCGCATCAGCACCCGGTAGAGCAGAAAGCCTACAGCCCAAAGCAGCAGGTTTTCCACACAGACGCTCTGGGAACTGTGGTCCCGCTTGAGCAGGAAGAAATCCGTGATCTGAATGGCGATCATGGGGGCGAACACCGAGCCGATGAGGTATAGGAAGTCGGTGATGTTGTCCATGGGATAGAGGATGGCTGCCGCCGTTCCAATGACGGTGGCGCCGATGGCCACCCACTTCCCTTTTACGCCGGAGAAGACGGACTCGCTGGAGACACCGGCGGAGTAGGCGTCCAGGAAAGTGGTGGTGACAGTGGAAAAGATGACGATGAGCAGTCCCGCCAGTCCCAGTCCGGCCCGGACCATGATCTGGGCCACGTCGGACTGGCCGGTGAAGATGGCCGCGCCCATGCCGATGACATACATCCAGCAGCTCACAAGGCCGTAGACCACCGCGCTGACCGCCGTGGAACCCAGGGGATGCTCCGCCTCGCGGGTATAGTCACTGATGAGGGGCAGCCAGGAAAGGGGCATGGCTACGGACAGCTCCACCGCGGCACCGAAGGACATGGCCTCTCCGGCAGCATCGGAAACGCCGCCCCGGAAAATTACAAAGCACAGTACCAGCGTCAGGCAAAAGAGGGCCGCCATGGCAATGGTGTTCAGCTTACCCAGGTGCTCCACGCCCACCAGAAGCCACAGAACGATGAGGCCGCCAATGACCAGGCACCACACCCAGTTCCCCGCGTCCCAGATGCCGCCGGCGGCCAGGGCGCCGTCGTAGATCATGATGGCGGTCCAACCCACCAACTGCAAAATGTTCAGCAGGGAAAAGAGAAGGCCGCCCCGGTGGCCGAAGCTCATTTTCACCGTTTCCATAGCGCTTTTCCGGGTATTGCCGCCAATCAGGCCGGCGAGAAACAGCATGGCGCAGCCGATGACGTGGCCGGTCAGGATGGCCGCAAGGCCCCGGCCAAAGCCCAGGGGGGCAAAGTAAGTGCCGGTAAGGATCTCGGCGATGGAAACGCCCGCGCCGAACCAGATCAGGCCGTTTTCGAATACGGAGGTGCGCTTTTCTTCCATTTTATTCCGCCTCCTTTGCAAATTCTCCCGTGAGGGCGAAGGCGTGGTTCATGGGCCCCCTGCCTGCTCCCAGGTCCAGCATGGCGGCCAGGGCACCGGAGATGTAATCCTTGGCCCGTTGGACGGAATCCGTCAGGGAGAAGCCCTTGGCCAGGTTGGCGGCGATGGCGCTGGAGAGGGTGCAGCCGGTGCCGTGGGTGTTGGGGTTCTGAATGCGCTTGCCGTAAAACCAGCGGCAGCGGCCTTCCACGCAGAGCAGGTCGTTGGCGTCACTCAGGCTGTGGCCGCCCTTGCACAGGACGGCACAGCCGGATTCCGCGCAGATCTTTTTGGCCGCCGCCTCCATGTCCGCCTCGCTGCGGATTGCCATGCCGGAGAGGACCTCCGCCTCCGGAATGTTGGGGGTGACCAGGGCCGCCATAGGCAAAAGCTCCTGCTTCAGCGCGGCTACCGCCTCGGTTTCCATGAGGCTGGAGCCACTGGTGGCCACCATTACGGGGTCCACCACGATGTTTTCCGCGCCGTAGTGGCGCAGCCGTTCCGCGATGACCCGGATCAGCGCATCGGAGGCCACCATTCCGATCTTCACGGCGCCGGGACGGATATCCTGGAACACCGCGTCGATCTGCTGAGACAAAAACTGGGGTTCTACAGTGGAGATCGCTGTGACGCCGGTGGTGTTCTGGGCGGTGAGGGCCGTGACGGCGCTCATGGCAAAGACGCCGTTCATGGTCATGGTCTTGATGTCCGCCTGGATACCGGCGCCTCCGCTGGAATCGCTTCCAGCGATTGTTAATGCTGTTTTCATGGTTGTTTCTCCTTTCAAAATGCAGCATCAATTTTATTGAGCGACAGAAGGTGGTGCCCCCAATCTGCCGCTTGCGGGATTAAAAGGTTTGAATGGCCTCGTCGGCAAGGGCCGTCAGCTCCGCCCAGTGGGCGCGGGCGCTTTCGTCGTATACTCCCACCAGATAAAAGCCTGCCGCCTTGGCGGTCCTGGCGGCGTAGAGGGCGTCCTCATAGACCGCTGTGTCCTCCGGCGCCGCGCCCAGCCGCCGGGCGGCCTCGAAGTAGACCTGGGGCCGGTCCTTCCCTGCTCCCACGCTTTCGCAGGAGAGGAGGAAGTCAAAGCAGTCCGCGGCGCCCAGACGGCCAAGGCAGGATGCCATCAGCTCCTCCGCCGTGGCGGAGGCAACACACATACGCACATCCTTTGCCCGCAGATCCTCCAGATAGGCCAGGACGCCGGCCTTCAGGGGGATATCCTGCCGGTAATGGCGGTCCATGACGGCATTCATCTCCGCCGCGATGGCTTCCGGTGTGCCCGTAATGCCGCATTCCGATGCAAACAGGGCGGCGGATTCCGTCATGGTCATGGGCTTGATGCGCTCTAAAAGCTCCTCAATATCGCCGGTGACGCCCTTGCTGCGCAGGAATTCCCGGCCCAGGCGCTGCCAGTAGGCCATGGAGTCCACCAGAGTGCCGTCCATATCGAAGATGGCGAACGGCTTATCCATGGGCCACCAACTCCCGGGAGAGGGTCAGCAGCCGGGCCGTGGCCGCGCCGGGGTCGGCAGCGGCAAAAATGGCGCTGACAACCGCCACGCCGTCCACACCGCTGCCGGAAAGCTGGCCAATGTTCTCCGTGTTGATGCCGCCGATGGCCACCACGGGGATGGAGACGGAGGCCCGGATGGCCCGGAGCTGATCCATGGTGAGGTTACGGGCGTTCTTCTTGGTGCCGGTGGCGAATACGGCCCCCACGCCGATGTAGTCCGCGCCGGCCTGTTCCGCCGCCACGGCCTCCTCCACCGTTCCGGCGGAGATGCCCAGAATCTTATCCGGGCCGATGATGGCGCGGATGTCCCGGCCCCTGATGTCGCTCTGGCCCACATGGACGCCGTCGGCTCCGGTGGCCAGGGCGATCTCCACGCTGTCATTCACCACAAAGGGAACGCGGTATTTTTCGCACAGGGCCCGCAGCTCCGCAGCCTCAGCGGTGAAGTCCCCCTCCGCCAGGTCCTTTTCCCGGATCTGGAGGAAGGTGGCCCCGTTTTTCAGCACCTCTTCTGTAACAGAGGTAAGGCGCTGGCCGGGCTTGAGCCACATACGGTCGGTAATGGCATAGAGGAGCATGGAAGCTCTGATCTCATCCTTCGTAAATTTCATAGCGGACTCCTTTCGTCAACTGATGGGGGGTGAGGTTGAAAACAGCGTCGATCATGTCGGTGCGGAAGGTGGCGTTGCCGGTGCCCTTTGCAAGGCGGAGCTCCTCGGCCAGTTCGCCGCACACGCCCATGGCGGCCATGGCGGCACAGGCGGCCTCAAAGGGGCTGTCCGGGCTGGCGGCGCAGAAAGCGCCCATCAGGGAGGTGAGCATACAGCCGCTGCCGGTGACGCGGGCCATGGTGGCGCAGCCGTTGCGCAGGACCATGGTGCGCCGCCCGTCGGAGATCACGTCCATCTTCCCGGAGACGGCGATGACGCTGCCGCTGCGGCGGGCAAAGTCCGCAGCCATGGCCATGGCTGCGGGAAGGCTTTCCTCCGTAATGGCGTCCATGGCGCTGACATCCACACCGCTGCCGCCGGTCCCGCCGGTGGCCAGGGCCCGGATCTCCGAGGCGTTGCCCCGGATGGCGGTGAAGCGGACCTCCTGCAGCAGGCGCTTGGAGGCGTCCCGGCGGAGTTGGGTGCCGCCGGCCGCCACCGGGTCCAGCACCACCGTCTTTCCCAGGGCATTGGCGGCTTTTCCGGCGCTGACCATGGAGTCCACCAGGGCGATGGCACCCAGGTTGCAGACAAGGCCGTTGGCTCCGGCCACGGCCTCCGCCGCCTCCCGCAGGTCATCCGCCATGGAGGGGGAGCCTCCGGCGGCCAGGATGATATTGGCACAGTCGTTGACGGTGACGAAATTTGTGATGCACTGCACCAGGGGAGCCCGCTCCCGGAGACGGATCAAAGGGGTTTCAAAATCAAACATGGAGGCTCTCCTTTCAGCGTTCCAGCTCTTGCAGCATCCGCCCCAGGACGCCGGTGCGCTTTAAAACCAGGAGCACGGCGATGCCCATGGCGGCTCCTACCACGGCGGAGGGAGTGTAGAAGGGGATATAGTAGAAGGGGGACTGGGCGTCCAGGCCATAAAAGAGCTTCATGAGAGGATAGGAGGCCAGGGCGCCGAAAAGGCCGGTGCCTACCACCTCGCCCACAAAGACCAGAACCAGGCTGTGGGTTCTGCGGTAGAGAAGGCCGCCCAGGATGGGGCCGAAGATGGCGCCGGTGACAGCCTGGATGGTGCGGCCGGAGAGCATTCGCATCACGCCGCAGAGAAAGGCGGCGGCGCAGCCGTACCAGGGGCCCAGGAATACCGCTGCCAGGGCGTCCACGAAGTGCTGGAAGGGGGCCATGGCGGGGAAATAGACACAGGTATTGAGTACGAAGGCAAGACAGGCGAACATGGCGGTGAGGGTCAGCTTGCGGACCGCCCGGCTTCCGGCCCGGGCCGGAGGGGATTGATTCATACAGGTTCCTCCCTTTTTATGATTGCAAGGGGAATGGGGCGAAAAAAAGGCAGCCTCTCTGCAAGAGAGGCTGCCTGCCTATGTTCCCCGGAAAATGCAAAGAGAACCAAGGACGGCTTGGTTCTCTTTCGGCGTAAAAATGTAGCTGATCGTCGCATCCCTACGTTGGCATTACCCAAATCAGGTGAGGTCGAGGGAAAACACCCTCCTCTCAGCCCTCTTAACGAGAACTCCCTTGCGAAACTGATTATAATCCCCGGTTTCGACACTGTCAAGGCATTCTGCGGGGCTTGCGCTTGTTTTCATGGAAGCGTTGGTCGAGATGGTAACGGAAGTTGGAGCGCAGGTCCTCCTTCTGCTCCTCCGTCAGGGCGCGGAAGGGCAGGATATATGCGTCCTGCAGGGAGGTGTAGATGAGAAACTGGCGGTTCAGCTCGAAAACGGCGGCCAGACTTCCGGTCTTGATGGAGATGTCCACATTCCGCTCCGGCACCTGGAAGCGGATGCGGTGGGACTCCAGCGTCACATCGTACCGGCAGCCGATCATGGTGTCCTTCTGCTTGATATAGCGGCGGATGCCCAGCTCCGCGCCGCCGAAGATGGTGAAAAGCCAGATCAGACAGGCGGCGCCCAGAAAAACGCCCAGCTCCATGCCACGGTCCCACACGCCCGAGGTGCACAGGCTCAGGAAGGCCGCGCCGGCCATGAGGATCAGCACCCGCAGGGATTTGTACTGCCGCAGGCCCATGCCGTAATAGCTGGCCTGGCGGTAATCGGCGACGGTGATCTGATAGGAGGTTTCAATTTTGTTCATGGCGGACGCCCTTTCGGTTTCTTTTTATATCATATTGTAGCGGTTGGCGAGGGGAAATGCAACAGCAAATATAAGAGGGACCGGTATGGAAGGAATTGTAAACGAATTTTGACCCATCTGTAAACAATTAGCACTCTCTGCTTGACAGTGCTAAAACGGGGGTTATAATAAGGGCAAAACGAAGTGAGGGCCGCTGCCGGCCCGGAAAGGAACCCTATGAATGCTGAAAAATATACCCGCAAGACATTGGAAGCCCTGAACGCCGCCCAGAGCCTTGCCCGGGAAAAAAGCAACCAATACCTGACCCCTGAACACCTGTTTTACGCCCTGCTGACCCAGCAGGATGGCCTCATCGGCTCTATGTTTGCCAACATGGGGGTGGACTGCGCCGCCCTGGGCCGGGAGGTCATGGAGCTGATCGACCGTATGCCCCGCATCTCCGGAGGCAGCGGCGAGGTCTATGCCTCCCCGGAGACGGGTAAGGTCATCGCCGCCGCTGAAAAATGCGCAGAAAGGCTTCACGACGAGTATGTCTCCGTGGAGCACCTGATGCTCTCCGTTTTCGGCGAGGCCTCCGCCGACCTCAAGCGCCTCTTCCAGGCCCACGGTATCACCCGTGCCCGCTTTTCGGAGGAGCTTTCCAAGGTCAAGTCCAATCCCGTCACCTCCGACAATCCCGAGGACACCTATGATGCGCTGAAAAAGTACGGCACGGATCTGGTGGCCCGGGCCCGGGAAAAGGAGCTGGACCCCGTCATTGGCCGTGACAGCGAGATCCGCAACGTCATCCGCATCCTCTCCCGTAAGACGAAAAACAACCCCGTTCTCATCGGTGAGCCCGGCGTGGGCAAAACCGCCATCGCGGAAGGCCTGGCCCAGCGGATCGTCCGGGGGGACGTGCCGGAGGGATTAAAGGACCGTACCATCTTCTCCCTGGACATGGGCGCTCTCATCGCCGGTGCCAAGTACCGGGGCGAGTTTGAAGAGCGGCTGAAGGCGGTTTTGGAGCAGGTGCGCAAGTCCGAGGGCCGCATCATCCTCTTCATCGACGAGCTGCATACCATCGTGGGCGCAGGCAAGACCGAGGGCAGCATGGACGCGGGCAACCTCCTCAAACCCATGCTGGCCCGGGGCGAGCTCCACTGTATCGGCGCCACCACCCTGGACGAGTACCGCCAGTATATTGAAAAGGATGCCGCCCTGGAGCGCCGCTTCCAGCCCGTTATGGTGGATGAGCCCACGGTGGAGGACACCATCTCCATCCTCCGGGGATTGAAGGAGCGCTATGAGATCTTCCACGGCGTCCGCATCCACGACAATGCCCTTGTTGCCGCTGCGACACTTTCCAACCGCTATATCACCGACCGGTTCCTCCCCGACAAGGCCATCGACCTGGTGGACGAGGCCTGCGCCATGATCCGTACGGAGATCGACTCCATGCCCGCTTCCCTGGATGACCTGCGCCGCAAGATCATGCAGCAGGAGATCGAGGAGATGGCCCTCAAGAAGGAGGACGACCAGCTCTCCCGGGACCGTCTGGCGGAGCTGAAAAAGGAGCTGGCGGACGAGAAGGAACAGTTCAACGCCATGAAGGCACGCTGGGAGAAGGAAAAGAGCGGCGTGGACACCGTGAAGAGCCTGAAAGCCCAGATCGAGCAGCTCCACGGCCAGATCGAGCAGGCCCAGAGCCGCCTGGAGTACGAAAAGGCGGCAAAGCTCCAGTATTCCGACCTTCCTGCGCTGGAAAAGAAGCTGAAGGAGGCGGAAGAGGCCGCCGAGACCCACGCCGCCGACAGCTCTCTTGTCCACGACACCGTGACGGAAAGCGAGATCGCGGACATCGTCGCCAAGTGGACAGGTATCCCCGTCAGCCGCCTTGTGGAAAGCGAGCGGGAGAAGCTGCTGCATCTGGACCGCGTCATCCACAAGCGGGTGGTGGGCCAGGATGAGGCTGTGCGCCTGGTGACGGAGGCTATCCAGCGCTCCCGGGCGGGTATCGCCGACCCCAACCGCCCCATCGGCAGCTTTTTGTTCCTGGGCCCCACAGGCGTGGGCAAAACGGAGCTGGCCAAGTCCCTGGCTGAGTGCCTCTTCGATGATGAACACAACCTGGTGCGCATCGACATGACGGAGTATATGGAGAAGTTTTCCGTTTCCCGCCTCATCGGCGCGCCTCCCGGATATGTGGGTTACGACGAGGGCGGCCAGCTGACGGAAGCCGTGCGCCGCAAGCCCTACAGCGTGGTGCTGTTCGACGAGGTGGAAAAGGCCCACCCGGATGTGTTCAACATCCTGCTGCAGATCCTGGACGACGGCCGCATCACCGATTCCCAGGGGCGGACGGTGGATTTCAAGAACACCATCATCATCCTGACCTCCAACCTGGGCAGCTCCGAGCTGTTGGGCGGTATCCGGGAGGACGGCGAGATCGCCGAGGAGGCCAGAAACGCCGTCATGGCGGAGCTGCGCCGCTCCTTCCGGCCGGAGTTTCTGAACCGGCTGGATGAGATCATCCTCTTCAAGCCGCTGACGAAGGAGAACCTCACCGGCATCATCGACATATTGATGCTGGGGCTGAAAAAGCGGTTGGAGGAAAAGCTTTTGAAGCTGGAGGTGACGGAGGCAGCCAAGCTTCTGCTCATCGACCGTGGCTACGATCCTGTCTACGGAGCCCGGCCTCTGAAGCGGTATCTGCAGTCCGGCGCGGAGACCCTCATCGCCAAGGAGATCCTGAAAGGCGACCTGGGGGCGGGGACCACGCTGAGACTGGACGTGGAGGACGGCCAGCTGGTGTGCAAAAAGGGATAATATAGAAAACGGGGGAGCATCAGCTCCCCCGTTTTGCCTCT
Source organism: Oscillospiraceae bacterium (assembly GCA_016293265.1). GTDB lineage: Bacteria > Bacillota > Clostridia > Oscillospirales > Oscillospiraceae > Oscillibacter. Next base: position 9,341 of record JAEDEN010000041.1, read on the forward strand.
GTCCGCCCGTAAAATACAATTCTTTACCGATTTGGCGGAATGCTATTGCCAGAAGGGACGAAACCTGTCATAATAGCTTTAATCCTTTAAATAAATGTGCAGGAGGAAACCCTTTCATGAAACGAGAGAGCTTTCAGTCCAGACTGGGCTTTTTGCTGGTGAGTGCGGGCTGCGCCATCGGTATCGGCAACGTCTGGAAATTCCCCTATGTCACCGGCGCCAACGGCGGCGGTGTGTTTGTGCTGTTTTACCTGTTGTTTCTGGTCATTATGGGCGTACCTGTTCTGACCATGGAGCTGGCGGTGGGCCGCGCCAGCCGCAAGAGCGTGGTGGGGGCCTATAAGGCTCTGGAGCCCAAGGGCAGCAAATGGCATCTCCACGGATGGATCGCCATCGCCGGAAATTACCTTTTGATGATGTACTATACCACTGTTTCCGGCTGGATGCTGGGATATTTTCTGAAATTTATTACCGGCACCTTCCGCGGCCTGGCCGGGAGCCAGGTGGATGCCGTGTTTACCTCCATGCAGTCCTCTCCGGTTGAGATGCTGGCCCTGATGAGCGTCACAGTGCTGGGCGGCTTCCTGATCTGCTCCCTGGGCCTGCAAAACGGCGTGGAGCGCATCACAAAGATCATGATGCTGGCGCTTCTGGGCCTGATCGTCATTCTGGCCGTCCATAGCTGCACGCTGCCCGGGGCGGCGGAGGGCATCCGCTTCTACCTGCTGCCGGACTTCGGCCGCGCCATGGAGGCAGGCCTTGGCAACGTCATTACCGCCGCCATGAACCAGGCCTTCTTCACCCTCAGCATCGGCATGGCCGGTATGCAGATCTTCGGCAGCTATATGTCCAAGGACCATGGCCTCACCGGCGAGGCGGTGCGCATCTGCTGCCTGGATACCTTTGTGGCGGTGGTCTCCGGCCTGATCATCTTCCCGGCCTGCTTCAGCTTCGGTGTGGAGCCCGGTGCCGGCCCTCCGCTGATCTTCATAACGCTGCCCCAGATCTTCGTGAATATGACGGGCGGCCGGGTGTGGGGCACCCTCTTCTTCCTGTTCATGACCTTTGCCAGCTTTTCCACGGTGATCGGCGTGTTTGAAAACCTTCTGGCAAGCTGCATTGACAATTTCAACTGGAGCCGCAAGAAATCCACCATCATCAACCTGGTCTTTGTACTCATCGCCAGCATTCCCTGCGCCCTGGGCGACAGCATCTTCAAGGATGTGGCCCTCATCGGCGGCCGGGGTATTCTGGACACCGAGGATTTCCTGGTCAGCAACCTGATCCTGCCCGGCGGCGCGCTGGTGTTCCTGCTCTTCTGCGTCACCCGCTGGGGCTGGGGCTTTGAGAAGTATCTGGCGGAGGCTAACACTGGTTCGGGGCTCAAAATGCCCCGCTGGGTGAAGACCTACTTGCAGTTTGTGCTGCCGGTGCTGATTTTCGTCATTATCCTCCAGGGCCTGATCTGATGCCCAAGAGCGTATATATTATCCGGTTTTCAGGAAACGGCATGATTTTGGTCATGCCGTTTCAACTTTTCGCAGGGCTCAGTTTCTCTGCCACAAGTCCCATTTGTTCCGCCGTCAGTTCCCAGCCATTGGAAAAATCAATCTCTACCATGCAGCCATCATAGCACAGGAGAAATCTCATGTCAGGCTCTCCTCCAAGCCAAAGCTGATAGGCCTCCCTGGCCTTCCAGGGGGCCGGATCAACCGCCACGTGTTTTTCCCACAGATCATCCTCGGGAACAGGATGCCCATAATGATGGGCAAAGTCTTGGAGTAATGCGTTCTTGCACCAGTCATACAGCAGCGGCACTTTTACAGTCGTGACCGTGTATTCCAGTTCGGGCTGGTCAAGGGCATCCATGCGGGGACGCTGTACTGCTTCCCACCGTGCGATCAAAAGGGATTTGTCTCTTGTACGGATTGCGTAAGAATAACCGTCATATTCTGTATCCATCAGATCTTCAATGGTCAGAGGCAATTCATCGTGATATATATTTTGGGTATATCCCTTGTATGTATATGTTTCAGCAGGGGTCTTTTCCGGACGGAAAGAATTGATATTGCTGCTTATGGCGATGAAAAGAAGCTCTGAAAAACCAAATGCCAGAACAATGGTCAGGATAATAGTTGCAGTCCGGTTGACTCCCGCGGACAGCCTCATTTTTTTCATAAGCTGGGATATGCCGACAATGATTGCCGTGATCCCCATCACAACGGCAACGCTCGAAAGTGCGATGAGACTCATCTTGCTGCCGCTGCAGGAAATCAGAAAAAGTGCAAAGGCTGTAAGCAGGACGCACAATATGAGCGCCTGGAGATTGGTATGCCCCTTGGTTTCGGTAAAGCTGCCATCCAGCTCCGCGGCAGCCTGTGCCCGTTTATGCCACCTATAATAACCAATGATCTCCGTAAGGGAGAGGATCAGCATCAAAGCACAGCACAGGCCGGTGAACAGGCTGGCATTACTTGCGAGGACACCCACCGGGTCAGACAGCAGCCGCCACACGAACAAAGCCGCATTCATCATACCGGCCGCCGCCAAAAGGCAGTAGTTGGGCAGGAAGCTTTTCTTCACGGCGGCATGGATCGCTGCAACTTCCAGGACTGCATCTGTCTCAATGGGGGTGGGATCTGCCCGATCGTTGTAAAAAATCTGCATTTGGGCATTGGAAGATGCTATCTTCCAGCCGGTGTGCTCGCAAAAATCCTGAAAGACCAGCTGCTGTTCCGAAGGCTCAGGGTCAAAGGCGGAAGCCTTTGAAAAGTACACCACGGAAAAGCGGATTTTCCTGGGTTCAATGCGGCGGAAACGCCAGCCGAAGGCAGACACCTTTTCCAGCAGCCACCCGCTTTCCGCCTGCTGCTCCAAATAGGTTTCGATTCCGCTGCGGTCATAGAATGAAAACAGGACAAATCGGCGCTTTGTATTTTTCATTGTGAATCCTCCCCTCCGAAGGCTGCACGGTAGTCCTGGGCCTGTGCCCGGATCCGAGCATATTCCTTATCCAGCATCTCCTTGCCCTTTGGGGTCAGGATATAGCTGCGCCTGCGCCCTTCCACTTTTGTTTCACGGATCATTTCCGCTTCCAGAAATTGCTCCAGCAAATTATAAAGTGTTCCGGAGCCCACATTCACGCGGTTTCCTGTCATAGCGGGAACCTTGTCCAGAATATCCATGCCGTAACACTCCTCTTTCAAACAGAGCAGAATATAAAACATCTGCTCCGTCAGCGTTTGGAATTTAGCCCGGGGCATAGGGCTCACCTCCTATTCTCGAATATCGAGTATCTGCACACTTACTATATTCTCGAATATCGAGAATGTCAAGGAAAAATAAAGATCACGGTGAAGGCTGGCGCCCGCGCCCATCTGCCAGCCCTTTCCGGCGGCCTGCGGAAAGGCAAAAAAGCGGTACTGGGCCCGTTTGGCCAAGTACCGCTCCTGTTTGGCTGGTGCATCCCGGGATGCCCGATGTGGGAAATTTCTCCGATCCTGCCTATTGGCTTTTTTGTTAAACGATGCCGGGTAGGGGCAGGGCGTGGCGCATGACCCGGCCGAAGCAGGCAAGCCCCCTGCCGCTGCCGGGGGTGAGCACCACATCGGCGTCTGCCCGGGTTCGGTTGAGGGAAAACAGATATACGACTCCCGCCGGGTCCTTGTAATACTGCTTGCAGAGCATATCGCCATCCACCCAGAAGATTCCCACATCTCCTGGCTTCAGAGGGTCGTGATTCACATAGACCACCTCTCCGTCGGCGATAAAGGGTTCCATGGAATCCCCCTGGATGCGCACGGCGTATTCCGCCCCCTGGGGCACGTCATCCTCCACGGTGATATAGTCGAAATCCTCGCCGAACACCGGAGCGGCGTAGCCTGCGGCGGCGCTGGAGTGATAGAGGGGGATGACCCGGGGTTCCCGGTCGGTTTTGCCGCTTTCCACCTCATCCCGGTAGGCACAGAGGGTGTCCACCACGGAGAGAACCGTCTCCCGGCCCCGGGGGGAAAGGCTCCGGCAGCGCTCAATGAGGACACGCTCGCTGCGGCTCAAAACGTGGGAGCCATCCCGGAAGCTGTCCTGAAAGAGGGTGTTGGGGTCGGTTTGGAGGGCGTCAAACAGCCGGAGAAGGACCTCCTCCTTGGGAAAGCTGACGCCGGTTTCGTAGTTGCTGATGGCGGAGACGGAAACGCCCAGGAGTCCTGCCAGTTGGGCACGGGTGATGCCCAGCTCTTCCCTGCGGGCCCGGCAGCGGTCTGCGAATGTCATGGAAGCGGCCCCCTTTCCGAGGAACACGGTGTTTGGGTCTATCCTATCGGATTTTCAGCCGGATGTCAATTCAAGTTCACAGGGAACTTGTGATTTGATGAGGAAAATCGCAGAACGTTTGAAATGGCGGAATCTTTCGGGAGAAATGAAAAAAGGTGTTGACAAAAGTGGCTTTGCCTGCTATTATAATTTCTGTTGCTGGAACTGCTGGTGTAGCTCAGTTGGTAGAGCAGCTGATTTGTAATCAGCAGGTCGGGGGTTCGAGTCCGTCCACCAGCTCCATACAAGTTCATATGGGGGAATTCCAGAGCGGCCAAATGGGGCAGACTGTAAATCTGTTGTCACTGACTTCGGTGGTTCGAATCCACCTTCCCCCACCAACAATACCGATTACCCGTCAGGGTGGTCGGTATTCTTCTTTTGGAAGTGGATTCGAAAGGCGGCTCTTAGCAAGGCTCCGGGGGAGCCTTGCAACCGCCGTGGCTTTTCCGCAGAAAAGCGAATCCACCTTCCCCCACCAAAACACCGTTGCTTTCTTGCAACGGTCTTTCTTTTCGTTTCTAAGCATTTACCTTGTTGGCATGCATGATTTATGGTAAAATACTTATAAAGTGAAACCCGTTTGGAATCTGGCGATCTGGCTAATGCTGGTAGAGGTGCGCACATGAGTAAACATCGGATCTATGACGATGATATCTACGTGGCTCCGTATACAAAACGTACGGGACGATACCGCTATGTTTCGGGACATTACAGGCAGCGTAGCTATCACAAGCAAAAGGGTTATTATCGCAGTCAGCAGGGCAGTCGGAATCAAAATCCCGGCAACAAGTGGTCTGCCTGGTTGATTTTGGCTGTGATGGTAATTCTTTTGATCATATTACTTTGGGATGTGGTGAAAATTGTACTGATGATAGCCGCAGCCCTGGCCATAGTCGCAGTAGTCATAGGGATGGTGGTGCGGCTTTTTCGAAATGTCATTACAAGGCCACGATCCGCATATAATCGAAAAGGCTTTGATAAAGACGGATTTGATCGCGCAGGCTTTGACAGGCAAGGTTTTGACCGCGCGGGCTTCGACCATCTGGGTTACGACAGGGACGGCTACGACAGGGACGGCTTTGACCGGGACGGAATTCATCGGGCGACTGGAACCCGTTATAACGACCAAGGCTATAACAAAGACGGATATGACAAAAGCGGCTATGACAGCAGCGGATTCAGCCGGCGCGGGTATAACAGACGTGGCTTTGACCGGGATGGCTATGACCGCGAGGGCTTTGACCGGCAGGGCTGGAATAGGCAGGGAATCAACAAACATACCAATTCGCTGTTTGACATAAACGGACGCGACATATTGGGTTATGACCAAAACGGCTACGACACAAACGGCCGTGACAGGCTGGGTTTTGACAGATATGGCTATGATCGGCAAGGCTTCAACAGGCAAGGTTTTGACCGCGCGGGCTTCGATCATTTGGGTTACGACAAGGACGGCTATGACAGAGGCGGTTTTGACCGTTTTGGCTATGGCAGAGATGGCTTTGACCGTTCAGGATTTAATCAATCGGGTTACGATCGAGATGGCTACGATAAGGAAGGTTTTGATTTATACGGTTGGAACAAAAACGGCATAAATCGCCAAACAAAAACTCAATATGATATCGATGGATTTAACAAGCTCGGATTTGACAGAGACGGATACAACCGATGTGGACGTGATGCGAGGGGTTACACGCGGTATGAAAATGAAGATTTTTGATTCCGCTACATCATTTTTTAAAAATATCCCCGTTTTCTAATCTATGGCAATACCGCACAGAACAAAGGTGTGCAATATAACCCCCAAAATGGTAC
>JAEDEN010000042.1 GCA_016293265.1 Oscillospiraceae bacterium
GGGGCGGTGTGGACGCAGCCGGTACCGGAGTCCATGGTGACGTAGTCCGCCAGCACCAGGCGGCTGGTCTTGGGCAGGAAGGGATGGTCCGCCAGCATGTTCTCGAAGAAGGAGCCGGCATGGGTCTCCACGATCTCGTAGTCGGAAACGCCGCCCACCTTCATGACCTTGTCGGCCAGGGCCTCGGCCACGATATAGACCTCGCTGCTCACGTTATTTTTCACCAGGGCGTAGCTCTCATCGGGATGGAGGGCGATGGCAAGGTTCCCGGGCAGGGTCCAGATGGTGGTGGTCCAGATCACGAAAAAGAGCTTGCTCTTATCGTAGGCGGAGAGCTTGCCCTGGTCGTCATGCATGGGGAACTTCACATACACGGTGGTGCAGGGGTCGTCCTTGTACTCGATCTCCGCCTCGGCCAGGGCGGTCTCGTCGTGGGGGCACCAGTACACGGGCTTGAGGCCCTTGTAGATGTAGCCCCGCTTATACATCTCACCGAACACCTTCACCTCCTCGGCCTCAAAGCCGGGATTCATGGTGAGGTAGGGGTTTTCCCAGTCGCCGATGACGCCCATGCGCTGGAAGCCCTGGCGCTGAACACCCACATAGTGCAGGGCGAACTCATGGCAGGCGGAGCGGAAGTCAGGCACGCTCATGGCTTTGTGGTTGAGCTTGTTCTGCTTGATGATGGCGGACTCGATGGGCATTCCGTGGTTATCCCAGCCGGGGATATAGGGGGTGTAGTAGCCCCGCATGGCATAGGAGCGGACGATGATGTCCTTGATGGACTTGTTCAGGGCGTGGCCCATGTGCAGCGCGCCGTTGGAAAACGGAGGGCCGTCGTGGAGGGAGAACCGGGGCTTGCCCTCGTTCTTCTTCAGCAGCTCGTTGTACAGGTCCTGCTCCTGCCAGCGCTTCAGCATCTCCGGCTCCCGCTTGGGAAGGCCTGCGCGCATGGGGAATTCCGTCTTGGGCAGATTGATGGTCTTGTTGTAATCCATATCCGCGTCTCCTTTGATCCTATAGAATTTGGGTTTTTCAAGTTGGTCCGGCTTCCCGGAGAAGCCAAAAAACAAAAACACCCTGTCTCTTACAAGAGACAGGGTGCGAAATACACTCTGCGGTACCACTCTCGGTCGCCGCGCCCTCTCGGTACACGGCCGCTCACCGCCCGCTGTCACGGGCCGATGCGGTAACGGGCATCACACGTCCAAGCTTACTCGCGTCGTCTTTCAGCCGGAGGCTCCAAGGTGATTTTCATCCGCCGCGCCGCGCCGCCTTCCACCAACCGGCGGCTCTCTTTGCCGGAAGCGGGGGATTACTCGTCCTTTTCCTCGCCAAAATGTTCAATTACTCAGTCATCATACCACATTTTTGTTGTTTGTCAATGGATTTCAGTCAAAAACTCCGTTCAAAAAGAAGCACCGGAGCACGTGCTCCGGTCCTCCGTTCCCCGGGGCGGCCTTGTCCTGCCATCCCGCCGCCGGGCGTCTTTCCATGAATCACTGATAACGGAACTGGCGGCAGGTGTACTGGTCCACACAGTTCATGAACATCTCCCGGCTGTGGAACTCCAGCATCTGGCAGCCCTTCTCCTCATGGAAGGAGACAATCCGCCGCTCCGTATCCACCCAAATGCGCCAGCGGCGCGGTTCCTTTCTCGCGATCACTTCCATAAAGAGTCTCCCTTTCCGCTGTATTCAGTCTCTGATAATAAGACGACGGAACCAGCCGTTTTGTTTCATTTTTTTATAGATTTCTGAAAAAACTTTTTATTGCAGGCTGAACAGCAGGTACAGTACCAGCATATGCACGGGGTAAAAGGCGTAGCAGGCGTACTGAAAGCCCTTGCTGTGATAGCCCTGGCGTCCGCGGTAGAGCCAGATGGGCACCAGCGCCAGCAGGGCAAGGCCCTGCTGCACCAGGAAGAATTCCCTGCCCAACAGGGTCACGGGCCAGGCAAGGCCGCTGAGCACCTCCACATTCAGGTAGTACAGCGCCGCCAGCTGCCCCGCAAGGCACCACCACTTCCGCCCGAGGAAGAAGTAGAACACCAGCACCGTCACAACGCCTACGCCGTTGTAGTCCACCATGGTGACAAGTCCCAGCAGCCAGCCGCCCAGCACCGTCCCCGCGGCGGTAAGCACCCGCAGCGCGGCATTTCCCCTTTTCCGTGCCAATTCGTTGAGGTGGATGCACCCGATCCCCAGCAGCAGCGTCCAGATCACGTTCTGGTGGAAGGGGTAAAAGAGGCTGGAACCGTACATCAGGTTGAAGGGAATTTCGGAAAGCAGGGCGAACACGGTCAGCCGCAGCACATAGCGTTTGAGGTTCTTCGTGTGGAAGTAGCCCTCCACCGCCAGAAAGGCGAAGAGGGGATAAGCAAGGCGGCCCAGGCTGTTGAGCCACTGGCTGCCCGGGATCACGGTGGCCCACAGGTGGTCGCACAGCATCAGGGCCATGGCCAGGATGTGCAGCGACGCGGAGGAGAGGTCGAAGTGCTTTTTCATGGATTCTCCTTTGTCTCAAGCGATGCGGCCACGTCGGCCTTGAAGGCGGTCCAGGCCTCCTCGTGGTCCACGTAGTATTTCGGGCAGATCTTTCCCGTTACATCGTAGTGGCGGATGACATCCTCCCCGGGATCCAGGCCGAAGGTCCCGCACAGCCATGCCGTCAGCTCCACCACTCTCCCATAGGTCACAGGGGAAAACCGGCCGGTTTCATCGTCGTGACAGACCTCGATGGAGACCGTGTCCTCGTTGCGCTGGTTGGAGGCATAGGCAATTTCAGTGAGGGGTACACAGGCGATGACCTCCCCCTCCAACCCCACAATAAAGTGGCTGCTGGCATAGGTCTCCTTGCTGGAGGCCAGGGAATTGAAATAATTCCGGTTGGCCATGGCGGAGGTGCCGGGATTACCCACATAGTGGATGACCACGCCTTTGATCTCCGTCAGGGGCAGGGTGGGCCGGGACTGGGGATTGATGGAGATGTATTCCTCCTCCACATAGTCCGGCAAAACCACGCCCTCCCCGGGGAGGGGCTTTCCCTCCCCCAGGCGGAGCACCAGCAGCACTGCATTGGCCACCGCCAGCCCCAGTGCCACGCACAGCAGCACAAAGTTCCGGTTCAGCCGTCTTCTTCTGTAACGCGTCATATCAGGCCGTCACACCCGCCACAAACACTTCCGTGGCCCCGTCGGCGCCGCCGATGATGCCCACGGAGGCCTCGTTTCCATAGACGGTTTCGTATTCCCGGTAAAACGCCTCATCCCTGTACCGCTCAGGGTACTTTTCCCCCAGAGGGCGCAGGTCCTCCTTCACCAGAAGGCCCATACGCTCCAGCAGGCCCAGGGTCTCCTTCATCTCAGGACGGAGGTTGACGGAGATGTAGTCGTAATGCCTTCCGTTCCAGCCGGAATCATAGTAAAAGCTGAACTCCAGACAGGCCTCCAGGCAGCCGGCATCGTCGGACTCGAAGAAGTCATATTCGCCCCAGTTTCCGTTTTGCATATCCCGGCCCACGGCGGCGAGAAGCTCCCCGGCCTCCCGGGAGTTGAAGTCATAGGTGTCGTTTTCAAGGCCCCAGATGTTGGCGGACTCCACGGTATAACGGCTGTCTCCCAGGTGGAGGCGCTTGGCCTTGGCGGCCTCGCAGTTCACGAAGTCGTTCAGCAGGAAGTCATAGGTGCCCTCCCGGGCCATGCGTTCACGGGTCAGCGGGACCCAGTAGCGGCGGCTCATCTCCACGCCGCCCTTTAGGGTATAGGTGAAGGAAATACTATTATACTCCGCCTCACCGGAATATCTAAAGTCGGTGATGTAGTCCGCGTCGGCGGCAACGGCGCCATGAAGGGCGCGGGCCCGGTCCATGAGGAGGTCATCCTCACCGGGCACCAGCCGGTAGGTATTGCCGGCGGTGCGCATTTCCAGCACTTCGATGGCGGAGGCGTCGGGCACCCGGCGCTCCACGCCAAAGGCGTCAGCCTCCAACCCCACGCAAAGGGCCGCGGAGAGAACCGCCAGAGCCACAAGGCCCTTCCAGCTCCCCCGGAACACCCGCAGGCTCTTGGCCAGGAGCATGGAGGCGGCATAGTAGCCGATACCGCCGGCCACCACCATGCAGATGGCCATGGGAATGACGGTATAGGTGCCGTCCGCCAAGAGCAGCAGGTACAGGGCCTGGCCTCCCAGCAGGGCTCCGCAGACCGTGACGCCCCAGCGGAACACCGGCTTCATCCAGCCAACGGCCACCACATCCCCGGCGGACTCGCTGCTGCGGCGGCGGTAAAGGCGCCACGCCAAGACCAGCAGTACCAGGCCCACGGCGGCATAGATAGCCACGAGATGCCCGTTTTCCATGGTGACGGAGGTGATCTCGCTCCGGTAATAACTTCCGTCCGGATTCGCAATCTGGGTGTACTCCGTGTCCACACGCATTTGCTTCATGAGATACACCGTGGGGGAGAGGAACTCCACCACGCCGTTATACTCCCGTTCCAGGCCGAAGAGGAAACCGTTGGCGAAGGTGGACACCATGAAGTCCATGATGACGGCCAGGAAGTGGAAGATGAAGTACAGCGCCGGCATGGCGAACATATTGCCTGTGACAAAGGCCACGGCGGTGGCGGAAGAAAAGTAGAAGAAGCTCTCCGCCATCACAGCGCCGGTGGCTACAAGCACGCCCACCGGCTCAAAAAAGCCGAAAAGGAGACTCATCAAAACGGTGAGGATCCCCGTCACCGCGTAAGGGATGAGCAGCATGGTCATGCCGGAGAGGAAGTTCGTCACAAACAGCCCCTGCCTCCGGATGGGGAGGGCGTGCATCAGCCCCACGCTGCGGGAGGTGTAAAGATAGCTCCAAACCGCCAGGGCGCAGAGCACTGCGTAAAACAGTGAGACCACCGGCAGGGCGTAAGCCGCTACATTGTAGTACATTTCTGTCATTTCCAGGGGCTTTACAGAATAGCCCCGCTGGATCTGCATGAACAGCATCAGGGGAAACAGCGCCCCGGCGAAGCTGGCCATTCCCCACATGGGCCAGAATCGGGTCAGGTTTTTGCGGTACAGGGTCCGATTAAAGCACGATGTCCTTGACGGCATAATCCGCACCTCCCAGTTCGTAAATAAAGATCTCTTCCAAAGTCAAGGGCACCGCGTCCACCAGCAGCGGGTCATAGGCCGCCACCCGGGCGGTGGCCTCTTCGGCATTGGCCCGCATGATGAGGGTATGGATGCGGCCCACTTTGCTGGCGTGGAGCACATTCAGCTCCGGCGGGACGTCGCTCATCCCGTCCTTGAACACCACCTGAAGCTTCACCATGTTGTCCTGGAGCTGGGCCAGGCTCCGTTCCAGCAGCACCTTGCCGTGGTCCATAATGCCCACGTGGTCGCACACGTCCTCCAGCTCCCGCAGGTTGTGGGAAGATACCAGCACCGTGGTGCCCCGCTCACTGACGTCGCCCATCATCAGGGACCATACCTGGCGGCGCATCACCGGGTCCAGGCCGTCCACCGGCTCATCCAGCACCAGATAATCCGGCATGGCGGAAAGGGCCAGCCAGAAGGCCACCTGCTTCTGCATTCCCTTGGAAAGGCGGCGGATCTGGCGCTTTTCGTCGATGGAGAAGACCTCCTTCAGTTTTTCATAGCGCTCCACGGAAAAATTGGGATAAAACCCCTTGTAAAAGCGCATCATATCACGGATGGTGGACTGGGCGAAGAAGTACCAGTCGTCCGGGATCGCCGCCACTCTGGCCTTGAGGGCCGCATTTTCCCACACATCCTCCCCGTCCATGCGCACCACGCCCGCGTCCTGGCGGTAGATCCCCGTCAGGTGGCGGATCAGGGTAGACTTGCCTGCGCCGTTGGGGCCCACCAGGCCGTAGACGCTGCCCGTCGGCACGGTAAGGGTGGCCTCATCCAGGGCGGCAAAGCCGTCAAACTTCTTGATGACATCTTTCACTTCGATCATGTCAATACCTCCTTAATGAGCGCCGTCAGTTCCTCCTCGCCGACGCCGAGATAGCACAGCTCGCCGGCCAGGGCGCGGAACCGCTCCAACAGCTCCGCCCGGCGCTGCTGGTCGGCCTCGCCGCGGGGAGCGGCAAAGCTGCCCTTGCCGGGAATGGAGTAGGTGTATCCCTCGCCTTCCAATTCGGTATAGGCCCGCTGGATGGTGTTGGGGTTAATGGAAAGCTGCGTTGCAAGTGACCGCACGGACGGCAGCTTTTCGTCCGTTGCAATCGCCCCGGTGGCGATCAGTTTCTTGAATCCATCCTTGATCTGCTCATAGATGGGACGGGAATCCCGGTAATTCAGACTGATCATCCCCTCACCTCCTATCTCATTAGTAGCACTGCGAACAACACGATGCCCACCAGAAGCATGGTTCCCACGGCGGCAAGCACCGAAAAGCTGAAGATAAACATCCGGCTCCTCCTGTTCTAACCGTATTAAGTGTCTTAGTACAGTAAGAGTAGCATGGGGGCTACCGGTTGTCAAGGGGAAATTTTCATTTCCGCCTCCGAAGGGCGGGGCGGTATAAAATGGCAAAAAATCAAAAGAAAAACCGCTTTTCCCCTTTACAACCCGGTTTTTCTATGATATATTGTTCAAGCGCGCGAAAAGTGCGTATATTGAACTGCCCCAAGGCTTCGTTTCGCGGCTCTCACCGGCCCGATGGCGCAGCTTTGCGGGGAATCTATTGAAAGGTGGAACTTTACCATGCTTCGTAAGGAACAGAAGACCGCTATCATCGACGCCAACCGCACCCACGAGACCGACACCGGCTCTCCCGAGGTCCAGATCGCCATTCTCACCGAGCGCATCAACATCCTGACCGCTCATATGCAGGCGAACCCCCAGGACAAGCACTCCAACCGTGGCCTGCTGCAGATGGTCGGTAAGCGCCGCAGCCTCCTGAACTACCTGCAGAAGAAGGACATCGAGCGCTACCGTGCTCTGATCGCCAAGCTGGGTATCCGTAAGTAAGACGTGCAATCGGGTGAGGGAGGCGAACTCCCTCACCCGTTTCTGCCATCTATCCCCAAATTTCCCGTATGCGAGGCAAACTTTAGAACTTGAAAATGGGTTTGGCCCTTTACCCCGCCGAGCCTGTTTTCAAGTGCTAAATGGTCTTGCCTCCCATACGACAAAACAACAGAAAAGGAGAAAGACTATGTCAACCATCATCAAGCACAGAGAATTCCCCAACTACCGCAAGTACGAGATGGACCTGGCCGGCCGGCCCCTGACCCTGGAGGTGGGCAAGCTGGCGGAACTGGCCAACGCCGCCGTCATGGTGGGCTACGGCGACACCCGCGTGCTGGTGTGCGCCACCGCCGCTCCCCGTCCCCGGGACGGCATCGACTTCTTCCCCCTGAGCGTGGACTTTGAGGAGAAGATGTACTCCGTGGGCCGCATCCCCGGCAGCTTCAACCGCCGGGAGGGCCGTCCCGGCGAGAAGGGCATCCTCACCGCCCGGGTCATTGACCGCCCCATCCGTCCCCTTTTCCCCTATGACTTCCGCAACGACGTTTCCATCATGGCCACCGTCATGAGCGTGGACCATGACTGCTCCCCCGAGATTGCAGCCCTCATCGGCACCTCCGCCGCCCTGGCCATTTCCGACATTCCCTGGAACGGCCCCGTGGGTGCGCTGAAGGTGGGCCTGGTGAACGGCAAGCTGGTCCTGAACCCCGACGCCGAGATGCGCAAGGTCAGCGACCTGGACGTGACCGTGGTCTCCACCGGCGAGAAGGTGGTCATGATCGAGGCCGGTGCCAACGAGGTGCCCAACGACGTGATGTTTGAGGCCATCAAGCTGGCCCACGAGGAAAACCAGAAGCAGGTTGCCCTCATCAACCAGATGGTCGCCGAGATCGGCAAGCCCAAGTTCGACTATCCCCACGCCGACTTCGACCAGGAGCTGTTTGACGACATCGTGGCCAACTTCATGGACGAGGCCAAGGCCGCCATGGACACCGACGACAAGAACGTCCGGGAGTCCCGCTGGAACGCCATGATTGAAAAGTGGCACGAGAAGTATCTGGAAGACCACCCCAACATGGATCAGTACCTGGAGGAGATCACCTACAAGTTCCAGAAGAAGATCGTCAAGGCATGGCTGCTGGAAGGCCACCGCGTGGACGGCCGCGAGAAGAACGAGATCCGTCCCCTCAGCGCCGAGGTGGGCGTGCTGCCCCGGGTCCATGGCTCCGGCCTCTTCACCCGCGGCCAGACCCAGGTCCTGTCCGTTGCCACCCTGGACACCCTCTCCGCCAACCAGAAGCTGGATACCATCTGGGAGGAGACGGAGAAGCGCTATATGCACCACTACAACTTCCCCGGCTACTCTGTCGGCGAAGCCAAGCCCGCCCGTTCCCCCGGCCGCCGCGAGATCGGTCACGGCGCCCTGGCCGAGCGTGCGCTGCTGCCCGTGATCCCCTCTGTGGAGGAGTTCCCCTACGCCATCCGCGTGGTCAGCGAGGTGGTTTCCTCCAACGGTTCCACCTCCCAGGGCTCCATCTGCGGCTCCACTCTGGCCCTGATGGACGCCGGCGTGCCCATCAAGGCCCCTGTTGCCGGTATCTCCTGCGGCCTGATCCAGGACGATGACGGCTCCTTCACCACCTTCATCGACATTCAGGGCGTGGAGGACTTCCACGGCGAGATGGACTTCAAGGTGGCCGGCACCAAGAAGGGCATCACCGCCATTCAGATGGACCTGAAGAACGACGGCCTCACCATGGAGATCATTCGCAACGCCCTGGACATCACCTATGACGCCCGCTGCGAAATCCTGGACCAGATCATGCTGCCCTGCATCGCCCAGCCCCGGCCCGAGGTGAGCAAGTACGCCCCCAAGATGATCACCATGCACATTGATCCCGACAAGATCCGGGACGTCATCGGCAAGGGCGGCTCCGTCATCCAGAAGATCGTGGCCGACACCGGCGCCAAGATCGACATCAACGACGACGGCTCCATTTTCATCGCCGCCCCCAACCCCGAAAGCTGCAACGCCGCCAAGAAGTGCATCGATGACATCGTGTTCGTTCCCCAGGTGGGCGAACTGTACTACGGCCGCGTGGTGCGCCTGATGACCTTCGGTGCCTTCGTGGAGCTGGCCCCCGGCAAGGACGGCCTGGTCCACATCTCCAAGCTGGCTGAAAAGCGCATCGAAAAGGTGGAGGACGCCTGCAAGATCGGCGACATGATGTGGGTCAAGGTCACCGACATTGACGAGAAGGGCCGTGTGAACCTGAGCCATAAGGACGCCATGCGTGAGATCGCCGCCAAGGAGCAAAACGGCGAACGCGTCAAGTAATTTTGTTCCCAACAGGGGGCGGGCCGTGCGCCCGTCCCCTTTCTTCGTTTGCAAAAGGCACTTCCGGCACCGGGGCCGTCCCCGGCAAACAAAGGAGTTGATTTTATGGATTGCATCGCCGCCGTTTCCACCGGCGCCAATCCCACCGCCATCGGCATCGTCCGTCTTTCCGGCGAGGGGGCCTTCGCCCTGTGCGACCGGGTGTTCCGCCCGGTCAACGGCAGGCCCTTTGACGCTCAGGAGCCCCGCAAAATGGTCTTTGGCGAGATGCTGGACCATGAGGGCCGGGTCATCGACCGGGGGCTTGCCGTCCGTTTCCCCGCCCCCCGCAGCTATACCGGCGAGGACAGCGCCGAGTTTCACTGCCACGGTTCTCCCGTGGTGCTGCGGGAGCTTTTGAACGCCCTTTTCACCGCAGGAGCCAGGCAGGCCGCCGCCGGCGAATTCACCCGCCGGGCCTTCCTCAACGGCCGCCTGGACCTGACGGAGGCCGAGGCCGTCATTGACCTCATTGACGCCCAGACCCCCGCCGCCGCCCGCAACGCCGCCGCCCAGTTGGACGGCGCCCTGCGCCGTTTGCTGGAGCCGGTGCAGGAGTCCCTGCTGGAGATCACCTCCCGGTTCTACGCCGTGGTGGACTATCCCGACGAGGACATTGAGGACGTCGGCCCAGCGGAGACCGCCCTGGCCCTGAAGACCGCCGATGACGCCCTCGGCCGCCTGCTCGGCACCGCCCAGCGGGGCAGGATCTTGAAAAACGGCGTCCGCACCGCCATCGTGGGCAGGCCCAACGCAGGCAAGAGCTCCCTGCTCAATGCCCTGGCGGGCTATGACCGGGCCATCGTCACCGACATTCCCGGCACCACCCGGGACACTGTGGAAGAATCCGTCCTCTGCGGAGACGTGCAGCTTCGGCTCATCGACACCGCCGGCATCCGCGAGACAGCAGACGCCGTGGAAAAGCTGGGGGTGGAGCGCAGCCGCGCCGCTATGGAAAGCGCCGATCTGGTGCTGGCGGTGGCGGACGGCAGCGCGGAACTCACCGCCGGGGATCTTGACATCATGACCCAGGCTTCCCGCAGCAAGCAGTGGATCGCCGTGTACACCAAGCGGGATCTGAAAGCGGACGTCAGATTCCCGGACTCCCATTGGGAAACGCCTCCTGCCGCTGTCATTTCCCTCTCCAACCTCACCGGGGAGGGACTGGACAAACTGGAGGAGGCCATCTCCGCCCTCTTTCCCGCCGGAAGCCACGCCGACGGCGGAACCCTTCTCACCGATCTCAGACAGGAGGAGGCGGTCCGCCGGGCAAGAGAGGCCGTCTGCCGGGCAAGGGAAGCCCTGGAGGCCGGTTTTACCCCCGATGCCATCCTCACCGATGCCGAAGAGGCCCTGGAGGCCATCGGCGAGCTGACGGGCCGTACCGCCCGGGAGGAGATCGTGGATCGGATCTTCTCCCGCTTCTGCGTTGGGAAATAAGTCCTGTTTGTAAATAAGGTTTTAATTTCTACAAAATCCGATTTACAAAACCATATTGTAGTGTTATACTTCCTTGTAAGATTATCGGAATCCTGCGAAGGGGCGGGGAAGCCCGCCCTTTTGCCGCTGCAAGGAGGTTTTCATGGAAGATCGCAAAGACCTTTTTCACCGGCTTCAGACCCAGCGGCCCGTGCCCTGGGAGCAACTGCCGGATTTTGCCCTGTATATGGACCAGGTGCTCTCCTACATGGACCGTCAGGTCATTCGTTTTGATGATGACGACACCCTTACCGCCGCCATGGTGAACAACTACACCAAAAGCGGCCTCGTCCCCCGGGCAGAGGGGAAGAAATACAGCCGCGAGCACCTGGCCTATCTTACTGCCATCTGCGTTTTGAAGCGGGTCATGTCCACAAAGGACGTGGACATGGTGATCCGGGAAGAGCTGCGGGGGGACCTGACCGTCCAGGAGGGCTACGCCGCCTTTTGCCAAAGCCTGGACAGCGCCCTCAACACCGTGGCCGATCAGATGCTTACCCGCCCCGAACAGGACGGCGCGGCGGATGCCGCCATCCATTTTGCCCTGTTGAGCTACGCCGCTGGCCTTGCCAGCGACCGCTACCTCTCCCTCCTCCGGGCGGAAAAAAACGCCGGACAGGAGGCCGAAGCCCCCAATGCAAGGAAGAAAAAGGCTGAAAAGAAAGGTGGATGAGTGTTTCTATGGGTGATTATGTAATTTTTACGGATAGCTGCTGCGACCTTCCCGCCGAATTGGCGGAGTCCCTTTCGCTGGAGGTCGTCCCGCTCCGCCTTTCCATGGGCGGGCAGGAATACCGGAACCTGCTGGATGGCAGCGAGATCGGCTTCAAAGAATTTTATGGCAGGATCCGGGCTGGGGAGATGGGCACCACCTCCGCCGTCAGTGTGGGGGATTATGAGGCCCGGATGCGCCCTGTTCTGGAGGCGGGGAAGGACATTTTGTGCCTGTGCTTCTCCTCCGGCCTTTCCACCACCTTCCAGTCCGCCTCCATCGCCGCGGAGGACCTGCGCCCCGAATTCCCCCAGCGGAAGATTTTCGTGGTGGACACTCTTTCCGCCTCCCTGGGCCAGGGCCTTCTGGTGTACCTGTGTGCCAAGGAGCGCTCGGCGGGAAAGAGCCTTGAGGAGGTGCGGGACTATGCGGAAAAAACCAAGTATTCCCTCTGCCACTGGTTCACCGTAAACGACCTGAACCATCTTAAACGGGGCGGCCGCATCAGCGCCGCCACTGCCATGTTCGGCACCATGCTCTCCATCAAGCCCGTGATGCACATGGATGACGAGGGGCATCTGATCCCCGTGGGCAAGGCCCGGGGCCGCAAAGCCTCCCTTCTGGCCCTGGTGGATGAGATGGAAAAACGGGCCATCGACCCTGCCGGGCAGACTATTTTCATCTCCCACGGCGACTGCCGGGAGGACGCCGAATTCGTGGCGGAGGAGATCCGCCGGCGCTTCGGCACCACTGATTTTACCATCCACTATGTGGGTCCTGTCATCGGCAGTCATACCGGCTGCGGTGTGGTGGCCCTGTTCTTTGTGGGGAAAGAGAGATAACCATGAACTGGCTGGAACTGCATATCGACACCAACCACGCGGGCCTGGAAACGGTGGAGGCCACCCTCTCCGCTCTGGAAATCGACGGTGTGGTCATTGATGATGAGGCCGAATTTCAGGACTTTCTGGAAAACAACCATCAGTATTGGGACTATGTGGATGAGGACCTGGAAAAGGCCATGAGCGGCAAGTCCCGGGTGACCTTCTATCTGGAAGCCAATGACGACGGCTTTGCAAAGCTGGGGAAAGTCCGCATCGCCCTCCAGAGGCTGAAGGAGAGCGGTGCCGACTGCGGCACGCTGCTCCTCACCATGGATACCCTTCAGGACCAGGACTGGGAGAACAACTGGAAGCAATATTATAAGCCCATGGAGATCGGTCAGCGGCTTTTGGTGATCCCCCAGTGGGAGCAGGCGGAGGCAAAGGGCCGCGTGCCCCTCATTCTGGACCCGGGCCTGACCTTCGGCACCGGCAGCCATGCCACCACCCGCCTGTGCCTGACGGCTCTGGAGCAGCGCGTCCACGGGGGCGAAAGCGTCCTGGACCTGGGCTGCGGCAGCGGCATCCTCTCCATCGCCGCCCTGAAGCTGGGAGCGAAGGAAGCCCTGGCGGTGGATATCGACGACAAATGTCTGACGGTGGCTTATGACAACGCCGCCCTCAACGGCATCGGCAAGGACACCTATACCGTGAAGGTGGGGGATATCCTCTCCGATGAGGCCCTCCGCGCCCAGATCGGCGGCGGATATGACATCATCCTTGCCAACATTGTGGCGGATGTGATCATCGCACTGGCCCCCATGGTCCACAGCCTTCTCAAGCAGGGGGGGTGGTTCCTGTGCTCCGGCATCATCGACACCCGCGCCGAAGAGGTAAAGGCCCGGCTCCTGGAAGCGGGGCTGGAGGTCCTGGAGGAGCGCAGCAGTGAGGGCTGGTTCGCCTTTAGCTGCAAGTGACGCATTTACCCGTCAATCATCGCCACTTTCGCTCCGGGGGTTGCCCCGGAGCGATTTTTCATGTAAAATAAGCAGGAAAACAGGAAGGAGGGACACCCCATGCCAAGTGTACTGATCCACGGCGCCGATGAAGGCGTGACCTTGAGCGCGTCCGCCGCAAAGCGCCTGGTGGAAAAGGGCAACGGCGACGCCGCCCTTCTTTACATCGCCCTCCTGCGGCGCCACGGCACCGTCCCGCCCCGCTCCCTTGCCGGAGAGCTGCGCTGGGAAAAAAGCCGCATCGAATCCGCCGAAGGGGTCCTGCGGGAGCTGGGGCTTCTGGTTCCCGCCGACCTTCCCGAGCCGGCGGACGAAAAACCGGAGTACCAGCGCTCTGACATCGTGGAAAAGCTGGAGGGCAGCGAGGAATTCCGCCAGCTTACCTCCCAGGTGGAGCGCAAGCTGGGGAAAAAGCTTACCACACCGGACATCGCCGTGCTGTTGGGCCTGAGCGACTATGTAGGCCTCCCCTCCGACGTCATCTTTCTTCTGGTGTGCCACTGCACCGAGCGGATCACCCGGCGCTACGGGGAGGGCCGCCGTCCCACGCTGCGCCAGATTGAAAAGGAGGGCTACGCCTGGGCCCGCCGTGGGTTGGACACCCAGGAGGCCGCCTCCGCATACCTAAAAAAATACGCCGAGCGCCAAGGGACCTTCCCGGCCTATATGCGTGCCCTGGGCCTTGGGGACCGGCCTCCCGTCCCCTCGGAGGAAAAGTATCTTTCCGCCTGGCAGGAGATGGGCTTCCCGCCGGAGTCGGTGGCCCTGGCCCATGACAAAACGGTGCTCAAGTGCCACGAGCTGAAATGGCCCTATTGCAACGGCATCCTGAAGCGCTGGCACGAAGCGGGCCTACATACCGTGGAGGAGATCGAACAGCGGGACCGCCCCGCCCCCAAGCGCCCGGCGGAAACGGAGACAGACAACGCCTGGATGAAAAAGTTCATCCAGCAGCGTGGGAAGGAGAGCTGACAGATGGCCTACGATGGAAAGATCATGCGTCGGGCGCTGCAGCGCTTTGACGAGGACAAGCACCAGCGGCAGGACCGCTTCAACGCCCGGCGGGAGAATATCTTCCGCCGGCAGCCCCGCCTGCAGGAGATCGACGCGGAGCTCCGCTCCACCATGAGCCGTATCATCGCCGGAGCCCTTCGCCGGGGCACCGACCCCCGCCCAGCGGTGGAGGTTCTGCGGGATGAGAATCTGAGCCTTCAGGCGGAAAAGCGCCGCCTCCTGGAGGAAATGGGCCTCCCCGAGGACTGCCTGGAGGAAAAGCCCGCCTGCCCCCTGTGCGGCGACACGGGCTACCGCGGCGGCACGGTGTGCCGCTGCCTGCGGGATTACTATGCCCGGGAGCAGCAAAAGGAACTTTCCCGGATGCTGGACCTGGGAGGCCAGAGCTTTGAGACCTTCTCCCTCAAGTGGTACTCCGATGCCGACGACGCGGGTCTGGGCATCTCCCCCCGGGAGAACATGGACTGGGTGTACCGTACCTGCAAGCGGTATGCCGCACAGTTCCACCCTGAAAAAAGTGGTAATTTGCTCCTCACCGGCGACCCCGGCCTGGGGAAGACCTTCCTCTCCGCCGCCATCGCCCGGGAGGTGAGTTCCGAGGGCTACAGCGTGGTCTACGACACCGCCAGCCGTATTTTCGACCGCTTCGAGGCGGCAAAATTCGGCCGGGAGGAGGGAGCTGAGGACGATGTGAGCCGTATCATGAACTGCGACCTCCTCATCCTGGACGACCTGGGTACGGAAATGACCACCGCCTTTGTCCAAAGCGCGCTGTACCAGATCATCAACGGCCGCATCCTGGAGCACCGCTCCACCATTCTCAGCACGAACCTGAAGATCGACGAGCGGAACAACGAGATCGCCCGGCGCTACTCCCCCCAGATCGCTTCCCGCATTGAGGGAGAATATCAGATCATGCCGTTTTTCGGCAAGGATATCCGTCTTTTGAAAAAAGAGGTGTAAACCGCAAAAAAACCGCCCCCAAGGGGCGGTTTTTTGTTACCGGCCAACTTCCCGGTACAAGGTGGCGGCGTCGGC
>JAEDEN010000127.1 GCA_016293265.1 Oscillospiraceae bacterium
TCTTGATCAGGACAGCCGCGGGGGGAGTCTTGGTGATGAAGGAGAAGGAACGGTCGGCGTACACGGTGATGACGACGGGGATGATCATGCCCATGTCATTCTTGGTGCGCTCGTTGAACTCCTTGGTGAAGGCGGCGATGTTGACGCCGTGCTGGCCCAGAGCGGGGCCAACGGGGGGAGCGGGAGTCGCTTTGCCTGCGGGGATCTGCAGTTTTACATAACCAGTAATTTTCTGTGCCACGGAGTAGCACCTCCTAAATCGTAAAAATGTGGTGACGGACAGGCGGTCCGTCTTTGGCGGGGCGGTTCAGCCCCTCCCACTTGTGCCGGAACGCTCCGGCGGTGCGTTGAATTCAGTCCTGGACCTCCACCTGGTCGAGTTCCAGTTCCACGGGGGTCTCCCGTCCAAACATGGAGACCATGACGGAAACGCGGTTCTTCTCAGGCTCGATCTCCTCCACAACACCGGTGAAGGTGGACAGGGGGCCGTCGATGATCCGCACGTGGTCGCCCACGCCGTACTTGACGACGATCTCGTGCTTTTCCATGCCCATGGCAAGCACCTCTTCCTCCGTCAGGGGGATGGGCTTGTTGGCGGAACCGACAAAGCCGGTGACGCCGCGGACATTCCGCACCAGATGCCAGGTATCGTCGGTCATGACCATCTTGATCAGCACATAGCCGGGGAACACCTTCCGCTCCACCTCTTTGGTGGCGCCGGAGTCCGTGACCTCGGTGACCGTCTCCATGGGGATCTCCATCCGCAGGATCATATCCTCCATGCCGCGGCCGGTGACGAACTTCTCAATGCTGGTCTTGACGGCATTCTCATAGCCGGAATAGGTATGGATCACATACCACTTCGCGCTGTCTGACATATCCGCTACTCCTTAAGCACCGAACACGTTCAGGATCATCTGGACGGCGGAGGTCGCCACGAAATCGAAAATCCAGATGCAGGCGCCGATGGCCAGGGAGCACAGCAGCACCGTGCCGGTGTTCTTCGCAACCGTCTTCTTGTTGGGCCAGACGACCTTCTTCAGTTCGCTTTTCATTTCGCGGAACCAAAGGCCGCGATCCTTTTTCTTTTCTTCTGCCATGTTACTCACACGCCCTTTCTTGATTCCTTACCATTACTTGGTTTCGCTGTGGAGCGTGTGCTTCTTGCAGAAGCGGCAATACTTCTTCAGTTCAAGCTTGTCCGGGGTGTTCTTCTTGTTCTTCATCGTATTGTAGTTTCTCTGCTTGCACTCGTTGCATCTCAAAGTGACTTTAACGCGCATCTAACGGCACCTCCTTATTATTGGTATCTTTCCCGGCAACGCCGGGGATACCGACTGCCTCCCTGCATGGAAGGATTCCCCCTGCCGCCGCGGCTGAAAAGCGAAAAATGCGCACGACAACAAAGCCCCTTTTTCACAGGTAATGTAAATTGTAACACGCAAGTTGGCAGAGGTCAACCGTTTTTTAAGAAAATTTTCACTTTTTCCCCGGAATTCCGGGGGCATTTGCCTCTTCCGGCAGGTTTCTTTTCCCGCCGCCTTGCCAAGGCCCCTTCTCCGATGTATGATGTAGGCGAAAACCTGCCCGGTGGCCGGAAGGACAGGCCCCGGATACTACTACGAAAACAGGAGGATGAACCATGCGCATCATGGCCATTGACTACGGCGACGCCCACACCGGCATCGCCATCTCCGATCCCACCGGCTTTCTGGCTGGATACACCACCGTCATCGACGCCTACCGTCCCGAGGTGGTGGTGCAGCGGGTCTGCGCCCTTGTCCGGGAGCACGGCGTGGAGGAGCTGGTGCTGGGCTATCCCAAAAACATGGACGGTTCCATGGGCCCCCGGGCCGAGAAGGCGGAGGCCTTGGCGGAAATGCTGAAGGAGGCCTCTTCCCTGCCCGTGATCCTCTGGGATGAACGGCGCACCACCATCGACGCCCACCAGATCCTGATGACCGGCGGCAAGAACGCCAAAAAGCGGAAAAAGGTGGTGGACGCCGTGGCGGCGTCCCTGATCCTGGAAGGATACCTGACCTTCAAAAAAAGCCGCTGATACACCCTTTCAGCACTCTTCCTCCCGGGGCCCCTCTTCCCTTCCCACCTTCTCCTTTTCTTCCAGGAGGGCCAGCTTTTCCTGTCTCGCCAGTCCCTTGATGGCAGCCTCCCGCCGCAGCGCCGCGGATCTGTCCGCAACCTCCTCCCAGTAGACCATCTCCACCGGCAGGCGGCTGCGGGTGTATTTCGCGCCCTTTCCCCTTTGATGGGCATCAAGGCGGCGCTTCAGGTCCGTTGTGCTGCCGGTGTACAGGGAACCGTCGCCGCAGCGGAGCATATAGACATACCACGCCATGATCTCCCTCCTTTCCAAGATCTCTTTCCCGGAAGGGAGCCTTCCATCTCCCCTCGGTTCTTCTCCCTCTTCCGCCGGGGGACGGATGGTGCTGCCCCTCCGTTCCCTAACAGGAGCATTGTATCACGTTTCCTCAAAACTTCCCAGGGGTTTCGGCAAGGCGAAAACATCACGCATATGGGTCTTGCTGGGCTTCATAGGCTGGAGGGAGGAGGGATCATATGCTGACTGCCGCACTGCTGCTTTTCGCCAACACGCTGCTTTTTTCCCTGCGCCTGTCGGGAGGCGGATCGTTTCCAAAGCCCCTTTCCGCCGCCGAGGAGGCCCATTGGCTGGAGCGCTACGCAAAGGGGGACCCGGAGGCGCGAAACGTGCTTATCGAACGAAACCTCCGGCTGGTGGCGCATATCGTGAAAAAGTATTACACCCAAAGCGCCGACCAGGAGGATCTGATCTCCATAGGCACCATCGGTCTCATCAAGGGCATCTCCAGCTTTGACCCCTCCAAGGGGGCAAGGCTTGCCACCTATGCCGCAAGATGCATCGAAAATGCAATACTATCATAACGGAACAAACAGGGTTTGATGCGGAAAACCATGCAACTTTTGGCGAAAAATGGACCATCTTTTTCC
>JAEDEN010000128.1 GCA_016293265.1 Oscillospiraceae bacterium
ACCCGGGAATGAACATCGTCCAGGCTCCGGCAAAGCACGGCGTACACGACAAGTTCGCCGCCCTTCTCCTGGACTTCTACGGTCCGCCGGAGAAGATCGACGCACCGGAGGAGCTGAGCACCGCAGGCGTCTGAGCGGAGGGAGCGGAAAATGAACATTGCCATTGCGGGAGCGGGCTATGTGGGCCTGTCCCTGGCCGTGCTGCTGGCCCAGCACGAACGGGTATCCTGCGTCACCACCACCGCTTCCAAGGCGGAAAAGATCAACGCCGGCATAAGCCCCATCCGGGACCGGGAGATCGAAGTTTTTCTCTCCGCAGGGCGGGAGGGCAGGATCCGTCTGGATCTGAGAGCCACCACCGACGCCGAAAGGGCCTACCGGGAGGCAGAGCTGGTCATTATCGCCGTGCCCACCAACTACGATGAGCAGCGGGGCTGCTTTGACACCTCCGTGGTGGAGCAGGTCATCGAGACGGTGCTCCGCGTAAATCCCGGGGCCCTGATGGTGATCAAATCCACCATCCCCATGGGCTATACGGAGCTGGTGCAGGAAAAGTACGGCACGGAAAACATCCTGTTCAGCCCGGAGTTTTTGCGGGAATCCCGGGCCTTGTACGACAATCTTCACCCCAGCCGCATCATCGTCGGGGCAAAACCGGCCCGGCGGCAGGCGGCGGAGGCTTTTGCCGGGCTTCTCATCCGGGCGGCCAGGGAGCCGCTGCTGGCGCTGGAGCCTGCGCCGGAGGAGATCCCCACGGTTTTTGCCGCCCCCACGGAGGCGGAGGCCATCAAGCTTTTTGCCAACGCCTATCTGGCCGTGCGGGTCAGCTTTTTCAACGAGCTGGACACCTATGCCCAGCTGAAGGGCCTGGACGCGGGACGGATCATCCGGGGCGTCTGCCTGGACCCCCGCATCGGCGAACACTATAATAACCCCTCCTTCGGCTACGGGGGCTACTGCCTGCCCAAGGACACGGTGCAGCTGCTGGCCAATTATAAGGACGTGCCCCAGAACCTCATCGGCGCCGTGGTACAGAGCAACGCCACCCGCAAGGACTTTATCGCCTCCACCGTTCTTTCCCGTAATCCCCGGGCCGTGGGGATCTACCGCCTGACCATGAAATCCGGCAGCGATAATTTCCGCACCTCCGCCATTCAGGGGGTCATGGAGCGGCTCAAAGCGGCGGGCGTCACCATGCTGATCTATGAGCCCAGCCTGGGCGGCCAGGACAGCTTTTCCGGCTGCGAAGTGATAAAGGATCTGGATGCCTTCAAGGAACGTTCGGATGTGATCCTGGCCAACCGCTGGGACCCCTGCCTGGAGGACGTGAGCCACAAGGTCTATACCCGGGATCTGTATTTCAGAGATTGATAAAGCGCCTCCCTTTTCCCGGGGAGGCGCTTTTGCTATGGGAAATTATCCTTTAACCGGCCAAAAATGGTTTACATAACACAATAGAAGGGGAGGAAAATTGCAAAAATTATAACATAGAACGGCGTTTTGTATATTTTTCTCTTGGAATTGACAGCAATTGGCGGTATAATAAATTGGATACCCAATTCACAGGGATATCCCATAGCTTACAACAGGTAGCTTACGACAGGAATGAAAAGGAGAATTCACCCCATGAACGAGAAATTGCAGAAGTATATCCCGCGGGACGATATCTATCTTTTTAATACCGGCGCTGCACAAAAGGCATGGCTTGCCTTTGGCTGCCACTATATTGCACGGATCAAAAAATACCGCTTTATGGTCTGGGCCCCCAACGCCCGCCGGGTCACCCTGGTGGGAGACTTCAACAACTGGGACCGGAACGCCACCCCCATGGAGCCTGTGGAAGGCGGCGTGTGGGTCTGCTTTGTGGAGGGCCTGGAGCACGGCGCACTGTATAAATACTGCATCGACGGGGCCGATGGCCGCCAGGTGCTGAAGGCCGACCCCTTTGCCGCCTGGAGCCAGACCGATAAGGAGACGGCCTCCAAGGTCTTTGCCCGCAGCCGCACCCGCTGGACCGACAAGGACTACATGGAAAAGCGCGCCCAGCGCAAGTTCATGCAGGAGCCCATGAGCGTATACGAGCTGCACATCGGCTCATGGAAGGACCTGCCCGGCGAGAAGCCGGTCTACCGGGAGATCGCCGAGGAGCTGGTCAAATACTGCAAGGACATGGGCTACACCCATGTGGAGTTCATGCCCCTGACGGAGTATCCCTATCCTCCCTCCTGGGGTTATCAGGTCACCGGCTATTACGCCCCCACCTCCCGCTACGGCGACCCGGACGACTTCAAGTACATGATCAACCGCCTGCACAGAGCGGGCATCGGCGTAATTATGGACTGGGTACCGGCCCACTTCCCCAAGGACGAGCACGGCCTGGCCATGTTCGACGGCAGTCCCCAGTTCGAGTGCAAGGAGCGCCGCATGGCGGAGCACCCCGAATGGGGCACCCTGATCTTTGACTATGCCTCCAACCAGGTAAAGAGCTTTCTGATCTCCTCCGCCTGCAAGTTCTTTGAGGAATTCCACATCGACGGCATCCGGGTGGACGCGGTCAGCTCCATGCTCTACCTGAACTACTGCCGCCGGGACGGGGAGTACACCCCCAACCGGGAGGGCGGCAGCACCAACCTGGACGCGGTGGACTTCCTGCGCAAGCTGAACTCCACAGTGCTGGTCAACTACCCCGGCGCCATCACCATCGCCGAGGAATCCTCCGCCTTCCCCCTGATCACCGCCCCTCCCGAGGATGGCGGCCTGGGCTTCTGCTTCAAGTGGGACATGGGCTTCATGCACGACACCCTGGATTACATGGCCCTGGACCCCATCTACCGCAGCTATAACCACAACAAGCTGACCTTCTCCATGATGTACGCCTTCTCCGAGAACTACGTTCTGGCCTACTCCCACGACGAGGTGGTGCACGGCAAGAAGTCCATGCTCAACAAGATGAGCGGCGACTACGACCTGAAATTCGACTCTCTGC
>JAEDEN010000129.1 GCA_016293265.1 Oscillospiraceae bacterium
ATCCGCGCCCGGGGCGCCGACCGCCTGTGCTCCTACGGCGACTGGGCGGCCCTTTCCGACGTGTGCGACGCCGCTACCGCCCTGTATCTGAAGGGTGAGGTCTCCGACGGCATCATCGCCCCCGGCTACACCCAGGAGGCTCTGGAGATCCTGCGGCAGAAGAAAAAGGGCGGCTACAACGTGGTGGAGATCGACCCGGATTACGTTCCCGCCCTCCAGGAGTGCAAGGACGTATTCGGCGTCACCTTCGAGCAGGGCCACAACAACTTCAAAATCGACGAGAGCCTCCTTTCCAATATCGTCACGGAGAACAAGGACCTGCCCCAGGAGGCCAAGGTGGACATGATCGTCTCCCTCATCACCCTGAAATACACCCAGTCCAACTCCGTGTGCTATGTGAAAAACGGCCAGGCCATCGGCGTGGGCGCCGGCCAGCAAAGCCGCATCCACTGCACCCGCCTGGCCGGCCAGAAGGCCGACAACTGGTATCTGCGCCAGCATCCCAAGGTACTGGGACTGCAGTTCGTGGAGGGCATCCGCCGTCCCGACCGTGACAACGCCATCGACATCTACATCTCCGACGAGTATGAGGACGTGCTGGCCGAGGGCGTGTGGCAGAACACCTTCCAGGTCAAGCCCGAGGTGCTGACGGCGGAGGAAAAGAGGGCCTGGATTGCCACCCAGTCCGGCGTCACCGTGGGCTCCGACGCCTTCTTCCCCTTCGGCGACAACGTGGAGCGGGCCCGCAAGAGCGGCGTCCGGTATATCGCCGAGCCCGGCGGCTCCATCCGGGATGACCACGTCATCATGACGGCCAACAAGTACGGCATCACCATGTGCTTTACCGGCATGAGGCTCTTCCACCACTAACCCGCCGCAAGCTGCATATTCCCCGCTTCCGGATCAATCCGAAAGCCCGCTCATTCCGCTGCTCCTTGTATCCCTCCGCAAACGCTTTTCTGGTTTGCATTTGAATTTTCAGGGGCTGAGAATATGATTGGAGAAACGATATGAAACTGATGGTCATCGGCGGCGGAGGCCGCGAGCACGCAATCATCAAAAAACTGAAAGAAAATCCCGCCGTGACGGAGATCTACGCCCTGCCGGGCAACGGCGGCATCGCCGCCGACGCCACCTGCGTGGATATCGGGGCCAAGGACATCCCCGCCCAGGTGGAGTTCGCAAAGGCCAACGGCATCGACTATGCCGTGGTGGCGCCCGACGATCCCCTGGCCCTGGGCGCGGTGGACGCCCTGACCAGCGCGGGCATCCCCTGCTTCGGCCCTGACGCCAAAGCTGCCGTCATTGAGAGCAGCAAGGCCTTTTCCAAGGACCTGATGAAAAAATACGGCATCCCCACCGCCGCCTACGCCACCTTCACCGACGCCGGAAGCGCCGAGGAATACCTGGACAGCTGCAATGCCCCCATCGTGGTGAAGGCCGACGGCCTGGCCCTGGGCAAGGGCGTCATTATCGCCCAGACCATTGAGGAGGCCAAGGGTGCCGTCCGCTCCATGATGGAGGATAAGGTCTTCGGCGCCTCCGGCGACAAGATTGTCATTGAGGAATTCCTCACCGGCCCGGAAGTCTCTGTCCTCAGCTTCACCGACGGAGAGACACTGGTTCCCATGGTATCCTCCATGGACCATAAGCGCTCCGGGGACGGCGACACCGGCCTCAACACCGGCGGCATGGGCACCATCGCCCCCAACCCATACTACACCGAAGAAGTGGCTGCCCGCTGCATGGAGGAGATCTTCCTCCCCACCATCCGTGCGATGAAGGCCGAGGGCCGCCCCTTCAAGGGCTGTCTCTATTTCGGATTGATGCTGACGACGGAGGGCCCCAAGGTCATTGAGTACAACTGCCGCTTCGGCGACCCCGAGACCCAGGTGGTGCTTCCCCTGCTGGAAAGCGACCTGCTGACCGTCATGCGCTCCACCACCAACGGCACCCTTGCCGAAACGGAGGTCAAGTTCTCCGACGGCGCCGCCTGCTGCGTGGTGCTGGCCTCCAAGGGCTACCCCACCGCTTACGAAAAGGGCTTCCCCATCACCATGACGGCGGAGGCCGCCGCCCACACCTATGTGGCGGGCGCCGCCCGGAAGGACGGCCGCCTGGTGACCAACGGAGGCCGGGTGCTGGGCGTTACCGCCACCGCTGCCACGCTGCCCGCCGCCATTCAGGAGGCCTACCGCCTGGCGGAGGGCGTCACCTTTGAAAATGCTTACTGCCGCCGCGACATCGGCCAAAAGGCCCTTGCGGCGTTGGAGGGTTGATTATGGTCCATCGTGTATTTGTGGAAAAAAAGCCGGGCCTTGCCCCGGAGGCTGCCGCGCTCCTGGGGGACATCCGCTCCTTCCTGGGCCTGACCGGCCTTGAAAACGTGCGCATCCTGAACCGCTACGACGTGGAGGAGATCGAAGAGGATCTTTTTCACTACGCCAAGACCACTGTCTTTTCTGAACCCCAACTGGACATCGTCTCCGACAGCGCAGACCTCTCCGGTGCCGACGTGGTCTTCGCCGTGGAGCCCCTGCCCGGCCAGTTCGACCAGCGGGCGGACTCCGCCGCCCAGTGCATCCAGCTTCTGGGCCAGTGCGACCGCCCCACCGTCCATTCCGCCAAGGTCTATGCCCTTTACGGCAAGCTCAGTGAAGAGGACGTGGCCGCCATCAAGAAGTACGTCATCAACCCCGTGGAGAGCCGGGAGGCCTCTTTGGACAAGCCCGCCTCCCTGAAGATGGACTACCCCCAGCCTGAGACCGTGGAGACCGTCACCGGCTTCACCGGCATGGACCAGGCCGCCCTGGAGCAGCTCCTGGACCGGCTGGGCCTGGCCATGGACCTGGACGACCTGGCCTTCCTCCAGTCCTATTTCCGGGACACCGAGCACCGGGACCCCACCATCACCGAGATCCGCGTGGTGGACACCTACTGGTCCGACCACTGCCGCCA
>JAEDEN010000130.1 GCA_016293265.1 Oscillospiraceae bacterium
TTGGCTACGCGGTGTCCAAGAACCGGCGAAGTAAATGGGCGAATTATGTCAACTCCATGGCCTTCCTGCCCTACCTGATGCCCTCGCTGGCAGTGGGCGCGGCCTTCTTCATTCTCTTCTCCTCGGAGAAGCTGAACCTCTTTAACACCTATACCCTGCTGATCATCGTGGGCACCATCAAGTACATCCCCTTCGCCAGCCGGAACGCCCTGAACTCCATGCTCCAGCTCTCCGGCGAGATCGAAGAAGCCGCCATCATCCAGGACATCCCCTGGGTCAAGCGGATGACCCGGATCATCATTCCCATTCAGAAATCCTCCATCATCTCGGGCTACCTTCTGCCCTTCATGACCTGCCTGAGAGAGCTGAGCCTGTTCATGCTGCTGTGCGTACAGGGCTTCATCCTGTCCACCACCCTGGACTACTTCGATGAAATGGGTCTGTATGCCTTCTCCAGCGGCATCAACCTGATCCTCATCATCACCATTCTGGTGTGCAACACCCTTGTCAACAAAGTCACCGGCGCAAGCCTGGATAAAGGAATCGGAGGTTAAATCATGCCTGAAATCAGATTAGAGCATATCACCAAGCGCTGGGGCAAATTCTATGGTGTGGACGACCTGAACCTGGTCATTGAAAACAACGCGTTCGTAACCCTTCTGGGCCCCTCCGGCTGCGGCAAGACCACCACATTGCGGATGATCGCCGGTCTGGAGACCCCCACCAGCGGCCGCATCACCATCGGCGACACGGTGGTATTCGACAGTGAGCTGGGCATCAACATCCCCGCCAACAAGCGGAAGGTGGGCTTTCTGTTCCAGAACTATGCCCTGTGGCCCAACATGACCGTCTACCAGAACATCTCCTTCGGCCTGTCCAACATCAAGGAGGAACTGCCGAAAATCAACTTTGAGGCGAAAAACGCCGCCCGTCTGGCCCAGCTCCTGAAGAATCCCCAGGATGTGGTAAAAACCCTGGAGGAATGCCGGGACAAAAACGGCAAGCTGGACGAAAAGAAGGCCATCATCAAGCTGATCGATACCTACACCATCTCCCAGTACACTGCCAAAAAGCTGTTCGGCTATCATTTGGAGCAGGGTAAGGACGTGTCCGCCGAGGTAAAGGCTCTGGAAGAAAAGGTGGAAGCCGCCCGAAAGGCTCAGCCCTTCAACGAGAACTTTGAGCTTCTCAAGGACGGCAAGGTGGAAACCGCTGTGCGCAAGCTGACCAAAGAAGAGATCGACCTGTCCGTGCGCCGGGTGTCCCGGATTGTAAAGATCAGTATGTTCATGGACCGGTATCCGGCAGAGCTGTCCGGCGGCCAGCAGCAGCGTGTGGCCATTGCCCGGACCCTGGCCCCGGAGCCCAGCGTGCTGTTCATGGACGAACCCCTTTCCAATCTGGATGCCAAGCTCCGTCTGGAAATGCGCTACGAGCTCCAGCGGCTCCATGTGGAAACCGGCTCCACCTTCGTCTACGTCACCCACGACCAGATGGAGGCCATGACCCTGGCCACCCGGATCTGCCTGATCAACAACGGCGTGCTGCAGCAATACGCGGCTCCCCTGGAGGTTTACAACCACCCCGAAAATCTGTTTGTGGCGGACTTCGTGGGCAACCCCTCCATCAACTTTGTGGAGGCCAAGGCCCGGCAAAGCGACGACGGCACCATCGATATGACCGTGCTGGGCAATCACAGGGCGGTGTTCACCCCGGACAAGCCCCTGCGTCTTTCCCAGTGGTTCCGTCAGCTGGACCAGGCGCTGGAGGACCAGGCGCAGGCCCTGAAGGCCCGGGCCGGTGAGAGCGGCTATGTGGAAAAGAGCAACAAGGACGAAACCTTCCGCTATCACATCGCCCGGGTCAACGACGAGGACGACGGCATCCATGAGGAGCCGGTACTGACCCAGGAGGATCTGGTGCTGGGCATCCGCCCGGAGTTCCTGTCCATCACCGGCGGCGGAAATGTGGAGTGCGAGATCTACGGCGCCATGCCCACCGGTATGGAATCCACCGTCAAGGTGCGCATCGGGGACTTCCTGCTCACCGGCGTGGTCTTCGGCAGCACCCTGTTTGCCATCGGAAGCAAGCTGCCTCTGGAGATCACCGGCAGCAGCGTGATGCTCTTTGACCGCAGGAGCGGCCGGCGCATCGCCTCCGGCGCCCTGAAGCTGCTGTAAGCCCAGACAAAGCCCATCCCCCTGCTGCGCGTTTTTGGGGGCATCCTGTAAAGAGACTGGCCCGGACACCAAAAGGTCCGGGCTTTCTCGCGCCCAAAAAAGGGAAAGGACGCTGCCCTTTCCGCTCCGAAGCAGGCAAGGCGGATCGCTGTGGAAAAAGCTGTGGAGAAACCTGTGGAAAAGCTGTTGGCAGGTTACGGCCTATTTTCCCTTACCGGAACAGGCCCGCTCTTACGTACCCTTTCCGTACACCAACAGGTACACTTCCGGTTTTTCTATTTCTCTTATTTTTTCTTTTTCTATTTCTTATCCTGACACTTACCCTTTTCCTATTACTCTTATTGTCACAAAAAATCAATTGATAACAAGTGAAAAAAAGTGTGCGCAAACCAAAGGCCACTTTACCCCGGCAGCCCCTTCTCCGCCCGGAGCCTTTCCCGGATTTCCAGCAGCTCCTGGGCTTCCCGGCTGGATTTCTTTGCCTGTCCCGCCTGGGACCGCTTGGCGCTGATGTCGTCATACCGTTTTTGATCCCGGTCATGCTGGGCCCGGATCTGCTGGAACAGAATGGCCGAGGTGCTGCCCAGGTTGTCCGGCAGGACCCCAAGGACGTTGTAGTGCAGAATCGCTTTCAGGAATTTGCCGGCCTCCGCGTTGCTCAGCATATCCACCGCCGGCAGCAAATCGAAGTGAAGGATCAGACTGGTTCTCATATTGAACGCCTCCTGTAATAGTGTTTACTTTATTGTACCACCGTTT
>JAEDEN010000131.1 GCA_016293265.1 Oscillospiraceae bacterium
TGAACGAAATAAGAGTACCGCATTTTGAGAAAAACGTCAAGGAGGGGCCCATGGTCTATCTGGAACGGTTCGCCCTGCCCACCCAGGGCCAGGAGGATGCTTTTTTGGGTGAGATCAAACGCACCTGCTATGATAGCCGGTATCCCTTCAATGTATTCCGCTACCGCCGGATGCCGGAGCTGGAATTTGCCCCCATTACGATCCTCTGCGGCGGCAACGGCAGCGGCAAGAGCACCCTTTTGAACGTGATGGCGGAAAAGCTCTCCATTCCCCACGGGACTGCCTATAACCGCAGCCACTTCTTTGAGGACTACCTCCGGCTGTGCAGGGCGGAGACCTGCCGTTTTGACCCGGAGGTGCGCAGGCGCAGCCGCATCATCACCAGTGATGACGTATTCGACTACCTGCTGAATATCCGCGCCTTAAACGAGGGGCTTTCCGCAAAACGCCAGGAGCTTTTGCAGGAATACAGCGAAATGCGCCGGTCCTCCTTTCAGATGAAGTCCCTGGCGGATTACGAGGAGTTGAAAAAGCACCTGGAGGCCACCCGGCGCAGCGGTTCCCAGTATGTACGGAGGAATATGATGGATGAGGCGGAGGAGCGCTCCAACGGGGAAAGCGCTTTGCAGTTTTTCACCCAGTCTATCGGCGAAGGTGGGCTGTATCTGCTGGACGAACCGGAAAACAGCCTCTCTGCCTCCCGGCAGATGGAGTTGGCGGAATTCCTGGCCCAATCCGCCCGTTTTTTCGGCTGCCAGCTTGTGATTTCCACCCACTCCCCCTTCCTGCTGGCCATACCGGAGGCGAAAATCTATGACCTGGACGGAAAGCCTCCCAGGGCGCGGCGCTGGACGGAGCTGGAAAATGTACGGCTGTACCGGGATTTCTTCCGGCGGCATGAGGACGCATTCAGGGAATGAGCAAACGGGAGGGACCACCGCAAGAGGTCCTTCCATGGGGGCATATACCTATCGCCCAATAGAAAAAGCCGCCCATGTTAAAAGGCATGGGCGGCTTTTTCTAAAAAAATACCCGAGGCGATGGCCTCGGGTATTTTGAGAACAGATGGGCAGGTGAATTACTTCAGCTCGACCTTGCCGCCGACCTCTTCGATCTGCTTCTTCAGAGCCTCGGCCTCATCCTTGGTGCAGCCTTCCTTCAGGGTCTTGGGAGCGCCCTCGACAGTAGCCTTGGCCTCAGCCAGGCCCTGGCCGGTGATCTCACGGACAGCCTTGATGACCTTGATCTTGGCAGCGGCGTCGAAGCCGGTCAGGACCACGTCAAACTCGGTCTTCTCCTCAGCAGCGGGAGCAGCAGCGGCAGCGGGAGCAGCCATAGCAGCGGCGGAAACGCCGAACTCTTCCTCCAGAGCGTGGACCAGCTCGGACAGCTCCAGAACAGTCAGACCCTTGATCTCTTCGAGCAGGGCAGTAGTTTTCTCAGACATTGTATTAGCCTCCTAAAAGTAAATTTTTAAAAAATCAGAGTTGCCGATGATTATTCGGCGACGGGGGCAGCCTCTTCGGCGGGAGCGCCGTTCTTCTCGGCGATCTGCTTCAGAACAACGGCCAGGCCAGTGATGGGAGCCAGCATGGTGCCCAGGAACTGAGCCTGCAGGACGGGCAGTGCGGGGATGGAAGCCAGAGAGTTGATGGTGTCCAGGTCAACGGGCTTACCGTCCATGAAACCACCCTTGATCTCGAACTTACCGTTCAGCTTCTTGGCATAGTCGGCCATGATACGGGCGGGAGCCACGGGATCATCGCACAGAGCCAGAGAAGTGGTGCCGTTCAGCAGACCATCCAGGTCGCTGAGGCCATTGTTGTTGAAAGCGAAGCGCAGCAGGGTGTTCTTCACGACTGCATAGTCAACGCTGTTCTCACGGCACTCCTTACGCAGCGCGGTGTCTTCTTCAACGGTGATACCCTTGTAGTCGACGATCACGCCGGCGGTGGCCTTCTGGATCTTTTCGGTCAGCTCGGCAACGATGGCCTGCTTCTCGGAAAGGACCTTTGCGTTAGGCATACTTGATTCACCTCCATAGGAATTTGTGGGAACTCCGCAAACCCACAGGCAGCGCTTGCGCGGCCCGCGAAGATTCCAAAAAGGTGCGTTCAAAAAGAAACCGTCCTTGTGGCGCAAAGACACAAGGACGGAGTAGCAATCATACGATTTGCCGTCCTCGGCAGGGCTTACGGGAAAAACCCACCTGCTGTCTTTGGAACGCATCTGATATTATATCAAACTTTTCAGGAAAGTCAACAGAAACTTTCCTGAAAGTTTCATATAAAAGAGAACTTACACCAACTTGGCGGTGCTCATCTTAACACCGGGGCCCATGGTGGAAGCGGCAACGCAGCTGCGGATATACTGGCCCTTGGCAGCGGCGGGCTTGGCCTTGACGATGGCGCCCATGAGGGCCTCATAGTTCTCGGTCAGCTTCTCGGGGCCGAAGGAAACCTTGCCGATGGGGCAGTGGATGATGTTGGTCTTGTCCAGGCGGTACTCGATCTTACCGGCCTTGACTTCCTTGACAGCCTTGGCAACGTCGGGAGTGACAGTACCGGCCTTGGGGGAGGGCATCAGGCCCTTGGGGCCCAGGACCTTACCGAGACGGCCCACAACGCCCATCATGTCGGGGCTGGCGACAACGACGTCGAACTCGAACCAGTTTTCCTTCTGAATCTTCTCCACCATGTCCATATCTCCCACGTAATCCGCGCCGGCCTCACGGGCAGCGTCGGCCTTGTCGCCCTTGGCGAACACCAGCACGCGGACAGTCTTGCCGGTGCCGTGGGGCAGAACGATGGCGCCGCGGACCTGCTGGTCAGCGTGCCGGGAGTCAACGCCAAGCTTCACGTGCAGTTCGACGGTCTCGTCGAACTTAGCGCTGGCGGTTTTGCAAATGAGAGCCATGCCCT
>JAEDEN010000043.1 GCA_016293265.1 Oscillospiraceae bacterium
CGCATGGTCTTGAAGTTGGTCATCATGCCGCCCAGCCAACGGGCGTTGACATAGTACTGGCCGCAGCGGGTAGCCTCCTCGCGGATGGCCTCCTGAGCCTGCTTCTTGGTGCCGACGAACAGAAGGGTCTGGCCGTTCTCAGCCAGCTCGCGGACGAAGCTGTAAGCCTCCTCCAGCTTGCGAACGGTCTTCTGCAGGTCAACGATATAGATACCGTTGCGCTCGGTGTAGATGTAGGGAGCCATCTTGGGGTTCCAGCGGCGGGTCTGATGACCGAAGTGGACGCCTGCTTCCAGCAGAGCCTTCATGGATACGACGTTAGAATTTGCCATGTTGTGTGTTTCCTCCAAAAATTTTAGTTTTGCCTCCAGCGCTTCATCCCCCCTGCCAACCATTACGGCACAGACAGGAAGTCAGACAACTGTGCGGAATGCTGAAATATAATACCACAGCTCATTGTGACAATGCAAGTATTTTTTTCAAAAAAGCTGGTAAAATTCAGAATTATTTACCCTTTTTCCCTCAGTACCGCCTGCGCCGTTTTCTGTCAGGCTCCGCTTCTCTGCGCGGGAAGGGCTTGTCGATCAAAATAATATCATCGCCGATGCGGGCGATGCAGTCCCAGGGAATATAGAATTCCTCTCCTCTTCCGAAAAGCCCGAAAAACCGGCAGGGTCCATAGACGATGATGGCGCACACCTGCCCCTCTGGCACCCGGACATCCACATCCGCCACACACCCCAGGCGGCAGCCGTCGCAGATATTGATGACCTCCTTGCACCGTAGATCCCGTATTCTGCACTGCATGATCCTCCCTCCTTTTTTGCAGGCTATGCGCGGCGCGACTCGTCCTATGCCGACAAAAACTTCCGGTATAGGCGAAAGCTTCCGGGGCAATACTGAAAGGCGAAGTAAGTAACAGGCGGAGGGGCTTTTTATGCAGGGAAAAGTCGAGATCGCAGGGGTCAATACAGCAAGGCTGAAGGTATTGAAAAACGAAGAGACCATGGAGCTGCTCCGCAGGGTCAAAGAGGGAGACCAGGAGGCCCGGCGTACCCTGATCGAGGGAAATCTCCGCCTGGTGCTCTCCGTCATCCAGCGTTTTTCAAACCGGGGCGAAAATGCGGATGACCTTTTTCAGGTGGGCTGTGTGGGGCTGATCAAAGCCATCGACAACTTCGATATCAACCAGCCGGTGCGCTTTTCCACCTACGGCGTTCCCATGATCATCGGAGAGATCCGCCGCTACCTTCGGGACAACAGTGCCATCCGCGTCTCCCGCAGTATGCGGGACACGGCCTACCGGGTCCTGCAGGCCCGGGACCGCATCCTGGCCGAGACCCAGCGGGAACCCACAGTAGAACAGATTGCAAAGGAGCTGGGTATCCCCCGGGAGGATGTGGTCTTTGCCATGGACGCCATTGTGGAGCCGGTGTCCCTTTATGAGCCGGTGTATTCCGACGGCGGCGACGCCATCTGTGTTATGGACCAGGTCAGCGACAGCCGCAATACTGATGAAAGCTGGACGGACCGTATCGCCCTCAAGGACGCCCTCACACAACTGGACGAGCGGGAGCGGCGGATACTGTCCCTGCGGTTCTATGAGGGCAAGACCCAGATGGAGGTCTCCGCCGAGGTGGGCATCTCACAAGCCCAGGTATCACGGCTTGAAAAAGGGGCGATCAACACCATCAAAAAGAACATCCAGTAGAAAGCCGGATCCCCCGGCTTCTTTATACAATTTTCTGGTAGGCAAGACGCTGGGTGCCATCCTCAATGACGATAACGCCGCAATAGGAAAAACCGCAGCGTTCCAAAGCCCTCCGCATGGGGAGGTTGTCCCGGTGGGTGTCGATTTTCAGGCTGTGGCATTGGGCAAGGCACCAATCCGTGCAGGTCTGGACGATACCGCTCCGCTGCCCGGTGGAAACGATGCGGTGAACCACGCCATAAGGGCCATCAGAAATCCATGCGCCGTCGATCTCCCTGTAGGAGGGTTCCTCACCCCGAAAAAAGCAGAACACAGCCGCCGTCTCCCCCTCTTCCAGAGCCAGGAAGCAGCGGCCCTGCCGAAGGTCCTCCTCTATGAGGGTACGGCTGGGATAGCCGTTGATCCACTGGTTTTCGTTTCCGCTTTGGCGCATAAACTGCCGCCCCCTGCTGTACAGCTCCATGATGAGGTCCAGTTCCTCCGGCAGTGCAGGTCTGATCTCCATAATTTCCCTCCTTTGATGTTTCTGTAAGGGAGTATAGCATAAAACGAAAGACCGGGGAACCCCCGGTCTTTTCGCTTCTCATTGGGCCGCGGTGACGCCGCCGAAGAAGTTTCCGCCCTCTGCCACGGTGAAGGAATCGGAAAGCTCTCCCACAGCTTCGCCCTCCTGGGGCTGACGGCCGCCAAAACCGCCGCCCCTTCCGCCTTCCGGCCGCTTTATCTGGGTGGGATCGATGGTGGTTCCATCGGGCAGGGTGATGGTGCCGTCATCATTGACCGGCATATCACCTTCTTTGTCCTTTGGTCCCCCAGGCATTCCCTCGGGCCTATCCTCCGGCATTCCCTCGGGTCTGTTCTCAGGCGTCTTGAAGCCCTCCGGCATCTCCATCCCGCCCATGGGACCCATACCGCCTCCCATGGCAGCTCCGGATGTGGCAAGCTGGGTGTCCCCCTGCCAGAAGGTGTACTCCCCTGCCGTCAGCTCCGGGAAGGAGGCCACAAGGCAGGTGAAATCATTGGCGGGCGTCCATTTGGCCGCCACACCGCCCCCGGCGTTCTTCAGCGTATAGGCGGTGCTGCCGGACTGCTTCTGGGCGAAGGTAAACACGGCGTAATTCTGTCCGCCCTCCTCCAGGCGGTCCAGCATATTGCCTGTGGCCAGCACAACACCGCCGTTTACATAGATGCCCATATCGGAATCAATACCCGCATCCTGGCTGCCGCCATAGGCGGCGGAGGTAACAGTGCCGCCGTTAATGACCAGCCAGCCGTTGGAGTCGATGCCGTCGCCCTCACCGGTGGAGCCCGTGACTACGATATTCAGCGTTCCGCCGTTGATGGTAGTGACGGAAACGCCGTCCTCATTGGTGTTGATGCCGTCATTTCCGGAAGTAATATTGATGTTGCCGCCGTTGATGGTCAGGTGCAGCTCGGAATCCAGGCCTTCATTCCCGGCGTTGATGGTCAGGATACCGGTATCCTCTTCCCCGCCGGTGACGTTCATGGAGCGCTTGGAATAAAAGGCGCCGTCGTACTTGTGGAGCTTCTTGCTGTTCACTACCTCGGTGCCGTCCTCACTGAGCTCCACGCTGTCCGGTTTATAGATCCGGGCAACATAGGAGCCAGTAACGGTGTTTTCCGTACCGTCCGCGATGATAACATTCGCACCGGCGGCGGAGGTATCCACGTCCTTCCCGGCGGTTTGCGTATCTGCGGAGCCGCACTCATAGACGTTGTAGAAAATAACGGCGGGCGCGACAGAACAGGTGATGTCCACACCGTTTAAAATCAACGTAACCACGGCCTCCGGGTCCTCCTCCGCCCCATCTCCCAAATCCACGGCGATCTGTCCGGCAGAAAGCCCGCCGCTGAGAACATAGGTGCCCGGCCGGGTGATGTGGACAACGGTATGGGAGTCGGCCTCGGCCTGGGAATGGGAGTCCACTTCGCTCCCTTCGCCATAGGTAAAATCCTGTCCCTCCAGGTAAAAGACGATATCATGGGCGGCATACACCGCTTCCGCCTCATCCGTGGAGATGGCCGCGCCGTCCACGGTAATCCCACCGTCGTCCAGAACGATGACCGTGTCCCCGGCGCCGGCGGCCTGAGGGGCGCTCTGCTCCGGCGCTCCGGTGCTTGCGCCGCAGCCGGCAAGGCCCGCACAAAGCAGGGAACCTGTAAGCAGGCAAATGATGAATCGTTTCATGCGTAAGTTCCTTCCTTCTTCCTTGTTGGACGCAATTTACCACACAAAGCTGAAAGTAATCTGAAACGGCGGTAATACGATTTGACGGATCTCACATAAATGTGTACAATATCGGCGAAAAGGAGGAGACTCTTTCTATGAATCTTCAAAAAATTAAGGATTACCGCAATCAGTTCAGCCCATATTGCCGGAAAAACGGCATCTATCTGGAGGAACTGGCACAAGGGTATGCCAGGGTCACAAAGGCCGTCACGGAGGATGATCTCAATCCTCTCGGTTTTGCTCACGGGGGCGTATATTTTGCCGTGGCGGACACAGCCTGCGGCAACGCTGTTGCCAGCCATGGCTACATGGCGGTGACGGTCAGCGGAGATTATAACTTCATGCGCAGCGCCAAGGTGGGCGACACCATCGTCGCCGAAGCCCGGGAAATCAAGGCCGGCAAGACCCTTTGTGTGCTGGAATGCACCGTAAAGGATCAGGAAGGCACCCTCCTTGGCAAGGGCACTTTCACTTTTTTCCTGTTGGATCAAAAGATTGACTGTTGAAAAACGCCGGAGCGTATGCTCCGGCGTTTCAGCTTGTCGAAAAAGTCTTTTCTCCAAGCTGCGCAAGTTTTTCTGAACTCCAAACAGTTCAGAAAAACTTTGATTATGCACGAAAGACAACCCTGATGGTTTTCTTTCGTAACTATCTTTCCTTCCGAAAATCCCGCTCCCTGCGGTTTTTTGACAGCCTTGAAAAACGCCGGAGCGTATGCTCCGGCGTTTTATTTTTACTTTTTGAAGCTGTCCTTCAAAGA
Organism: Oscillospiraceae bacterium; assembly: GCA_016293265.1. GTDB lineage: Bacteria > Bacillota > Clostridia > Oscillospirales > Oscillospiraceae > Oscillibacter. The sequence goes on from JAEDEN010000043.1 coordinate 4,723, forward strand.
GACGCTGCGGTTAAACACCAGATGCGCGGGAGAGGAATCCTTGCTGTCCATGCAGAAATAGCCCAGGCGCATGAACTGGAAGGAGGGCGCGGTTTTGCCAGCCTTTTCAGACTCCTCATACTTCTCGGCAGCGGCCTTCATACCGACTTCCACCTTGCAGCCATGCAGCACTTCCAAAGAGGCGGGATTCAGGCAGTCGATGAAGTCCTTGTCCGCGCCGTCGGGATCGGCGTCGGTAAAGAGGTAGTCATAGAGGCGGACCTCAGCGTCAATGGAGCTGGAGCCATCCACCCAATGGATGGTGGCACCCTTCACCTTGCGTCCATCGGCAGGGTCACCACCCCGGCTTTCGGGATCATACTCGCACAGGACCTCAGTGATGTTGCCGTCTTCATCCTTCACGCAGCCGGTGCAGGTGATAAGGTAGGCACCCTTCAAACGGCACTCGGGGCCGCCGGGGAACAGGCGCTTATACTTGGGTACAGGCGTCTCCATAAAGTCGTCCGCCTCGATCCAGAGGTTGCGGGAGAAGGTGATCTCACGGGTGCCGGCGGCGGGGTCCATGGGGTTGTTTTCAACGCTCACGGTCTCCACCTGGCCCTCGGGATAGTTGGTGACAGTAAGCTTGATGGGGCGGAGGACAGCCATGGTGCGCTGGGCGGTCTCATTCAGGTCCTCACGCAGGCAGTGCTCCAGGAAGCCATAGTCCACGGTGGAATCGGCCTTGGAAACGCCGATACGCTCACAGAAGTTGCGGATGGAGCGGGAGGTATAGCCCCGGCGGCGCAGGCCGCAGAGGGTAGGCATACGGGGATCGTCCCAGCCGGAAACACGGCCTTCCTCCACCAGACGGCGCAGCTTGCGCTTGCTCATGACCGTGTAGTTGATACCAAGGCGGGCAAACTCGATCTGGCGGGGCTTGCTGGGGACGTCGGTATTGTCGATGACCCAGTTGTAAAGGGGGCGGTGCGCCTCATACTCCAGGGAGCAAAGGCTGTGGGTAATGCCCTCCAACGCATCCTGAATGGGGTGGGCAAAGTCATACATGGGGAAAATGCACCACTTGGTGCCCTGGCGGTGATGCTCGATATAGCGGATACGGTAGATGACAGGATCGCGCATATTGAAGTTACCGGAGGCAAGGTCGATCTTGGCGCGCAGGGTGTACTTGCCCTCGGGGAACTCGCCGTTGCGCATCCGCTGGAACAGGTCAAGGCTCTCCTCGATGGGACGGTCACGCCAGGGGCTTCTGGCGGGCACGCCAATGCTGCCGCGATACTCGCGGAACTCCTCCGGCGTCAGCTCGCAGACATAGGCCAGCCCCTTCTTGATGAGTCCGATGGCCAGCTCGTAGGTCTTTTCAAAGTAGTCGGAGCCGTAGTACATACGGTCTCCCCAGTCAAAGCCCAGCCAGTGGATATCCTCCTGGATGGCCTCCACAAATTCGGTATCCTCCTTGGCGGGGTTGGTATCGTCAAAGCGGAGGTTGCACAGGCCGCCATACTTTTCGGCGGTGCCAAAGTCGATGGTCAGGGCCTTGCAGTGGCCAATGTGCAGGTAGCCGTTGGGCTCGGGAGGAAAACGGGTATGGACCCGCATACCGGCATACTGTCCGCCGGGGGCGATGTCCTCGTCAATGAAAGCGTGGATAAAATTCCGGCTTTCCGTGGGTTCTTCCATCGTGGTCTTGATCTCGTCAGCCATGGAATCACAGTCCTTCCTTTGCAAGTTTGAAACATACAATATTGGACTGTATTATACAGAACTCTTTCCCGAATTGCAAGAAAAATCCAACACAGGCCGTCAAAGCGGCCTCCTCAGCGCAAAAGCCAGTCCTCCACCACATCCCGCATCGTCACCGGCGTGACACCGCAGCGCCGCAAAATCCTGATAAGGGCTGTTATGCCCGCCTTTTCGGACGTCACATCCGGGATGCTTTCCTCTTCCCCGTCATACTCCGCCGCAACGCCGTAAAGGGCTGTTCCATCCTCCGATCTTTCTCTCAGCAGATAATACCGGATGGGTAAGCCCAAACATTCTGATCCCCCAGCCAGTGTTCTCTCCATAGGTGCCTCTCTCCTTTTTTAATCTTCTTTCCTCCAATATAACCCATTGGCGTGTCAATTGATGCCGAATTTTGTCAAAAGGCAAAAAAAGGTGTGCCATACCCACTCTTTGGGATATGGCACACGAAGAAGCATTTAGAGTTCTTCAGCAAAACGGAGAAAGCTCTCCCGGTCGTAAAGGAGGTTCAGCGCCTCCAGAAGGCCGTTGGCATTGAGATGCTCCGGCAGGTCCAGCTTCTCCAAAAGGGCCGATCGCTTCTGTGCGGCGTTCATGCCGCCTGTCAGGCCCAGCGCGAAAAGATCTGCCTTTGTGATGGGGTCACCAGCCGTCTTCTCTTCCTCATCCAGGAAGGTGGCTCCGGCGCGGCGGAGGGCTTCCAGCAGCACCTCCGGCCGCATTCCCTCCACGCCCAGCTTCCCCTCCTTGCCTGGGGCGCGCTTGCGGCGCTCCTTGCCGTAAATATCAGGGATATACGCCTGCTTGACAAGATTCCTCGGCAAGGCGCCCTTGAGATAATTACGGATGACAAAGCCGGCGCCGTCGCTGTCCGTGAGGACGATGAGGCCCTGCTTTTGGGCAAGGCGGCGGAGGAAGGCCAGTTTTTCCCTGTCGTTGAACACGGAAAAGCCGCCGAGGGTGATAATGGTGGCATCCACCACCTGGGAGAGGGCGTTTTTGTCATATCTGCCCTCCACTACGATGACTTCCCTGATTTTTCTCATTTTCGTCGCGCCCCCAGTGCGATGAGAAGGAGCTTCAGCTCCCCTGCCGCGTCGATCCCCCGCTCACTCTTCATACGCCGGTCCAGCACCTGGCACATCTTCACCGCATCGGCACACCAGTCTGCGGTGGTGCGCCTGGCGGCGTTCATAAGGAGCTTAGCCGGATAATCGGACTTCATCTCCCAAAGCTCCATCAGCCAATACTTATCCCGTCCGCTGTCGATGGCAAGGCGGGCAGTATAGATGCGCCGAAGCTGGCTGCCCAGGGCAGCCAGGATCATAATGGGCTCCTGCTGCATCTTGAGAAGATCCCCCAAAATGGAGGCGGCCAAATCATAGTTTCCCTGCAGCACCGCGTCGGAAAGCTTGAACACCTCCGCTGAGAGGACAGGGTCCGCCACCGCGTCGATGTCCTTCTGGGTGATGGTCTTTCCCTTGGCGTAAGCGCCGATTTTGGCAATCTCCGGCACAAGCCCCGTCATCAGTCCCCCGCAGGTGAAAATCAAATACTCCGCCGTCTGGCGGTCGATCTCCTTGTCCAGGGCCCGGAAACGGCGGACGATCCAGGCCACAAGATCGCTGCTGTCCGCCTGGCGGAATTCCACCGTCTCCACATGGTCGGCGATGGCCTTGCAGAGCTTTTTCAAGGTGCGGTTGGGCTTATACTCCACGGTGTCATACACGAACACCACGCAGCAGTACTCCGGGATATCCCCCAGGAAGGCGATGAGTTTTTCCCGCTGCTCCTCTCCAAGCCGGAACAAATCGTAATCCGAAACCACCAGCAGCGTCCGCTCCGCCATCATGGGCATGGCCTCCGCCATCTCCGCAAGGCTCTGAACGGTAACGTCCTTTCCCTCCAGGGTATGGAAATTGAACTCCTCAAACCCTTCGGGGATGAGCTTTTTGCGCAACTCTCCCAGGTAGTATTCCCTGAGATAGCTCTCCTCCCCGTAAAAGAGATAGGCGCTGCCCAGCGTTCCCGCGGCAAGATCGCTCTTTAATTTCTGGAAGGCCTCTTTTCCGGCCTTTTTTGTGCTTGCCATGATGGTCACCTTTCGTTCAATGATATATGGATGTCCCCATGCAGGTCGGTGCGGTAAATGGAGCACCCCTGCTTTGCAAGGCGCTGAAGCGTCGCCTCCGCAGGGTGGCCGTAGCTGTTGCTGCCTACGCTGATGCAGGCAATCTTGGGCCGCAGCGCCTCCAGAAGGACTTCAGAGGTGGAGCTCTTCGCCCCGTGGTGACCCGCCACCAAAACGCTTGCCCCGGGAATGGTATAGGCCTCAAGCAGGGCCTCTTCCGTCCTGCAGGACATATCGCCGGTGATGAAGATGGATTCCGTGCCGGACATGGCAAGGGCGGAAAGCCCCCTCTGGTTATCGTCCTTCTCCCCCACCGGCGGGTAGACCGTCAGCGTTGTTTCGCCGAAGCGGATGTGGTCCTGGGAGCGGATGATCTTCACCTTGACGCCGCAGGCCTTGGCGGCGGAGAGAACCTGAGCCTGGAGCCCGGAATCGTCCTCCAGCGGGGAAAGAAGCAGTGTCTTCACGTCCATTCTCGCCAGAAGCCCCTCCACACCGGAGATATGGTCGTTATCATAATGGGTCAGAAGCAGATAGTCAAGGGTCCGGCAGCCCATGGAGCGAAGCTGACGGCTTGCGATATCTCCCGCGTCGCACCAACTGCTGCCGCTGCCGCAGTCCACCAGTACGAATTCCTCTCCGGACTTGAGCAGCACGCTCTGCCCCTGGCCCACATCCAGGACGATGGCGTCCAAACCGCTTTGATAGCGCAGCTCACCCAGCTTCACCGTCATGACCAGGGTAAGCGAGGCAAGCAGGACGGCCACAGCATAGGTTCGGCGGACCTTTTTGCCGAAGAAGTATGCCAACGCGAAAAGGATATATACATAGGCCAGCCAGAATTTGAGATAGGGGTTGGAAAAATAGACCGCGTGATACGGAAGATGGGCCATCCCCTCCGCCACGCCCAGGATGTAGCGGATCAACAGTGCCGGGAAGATACCCAGCAGCCTTGCAATCGGTGGAAAAAAGGCACCGACGCCAACGGTAAGCAGCCCGGAGAAGAACACAAGGCCCGCCGCCCAAAGGCAAAGCAGGTTGCTGACAGGCGATACCAGCACCAAGATGCCGAAATAGCAGGCGGAGACAGGCACAGTGAATACCAGTGCGCCCATGGTGGCGGAAAAGGAGGAAATCAGGAAGCAAAGGGCCCTTCCCAGCTTCCGCTCCGCCGTCAGGAAGCGGTAGAGCTTCGGTGTCAGCCACAAAATGCCGGCCATGGCAGCAAAGGAAAGCTGCAAGCTGACAGAGCAGGCGGCAAAGGGATTGGCAAGGAGAATGAGAAAGAGGGCGCAGGAAATGGCCGTGGGCCCGTCGTTGTCCCTTTGTGCCAATGGGGCCAGCAGCAAAAAGGCCAACATGACACAGGAACGCAGCACCGAAGGACTGCAGCCGGTGAGGAGGGCATAAAAGGCCAAAAGCGCCATGGTGCAGGCTGACAGCAGCCGCCGGCGGTGCCTTCCGATCAGCAGCGCTGCCAGGGCATATAAATACCCGCAGTGCATCCCCGAAACAGCCAGGATATGGGAAAGCCCCGCTTCAGAAAGGGCCGCCCTCCCCTGCTCCGAAAGGCCGGAGGTATCTCCTGTGAGGATCGCCACGAGAAAGCCCGCTGCATCTCCCTCCAGCAGGGAGGAGATCACACCCCGCATGGCCTTCCCCGTCCGCAGCGGCCACCAGCGGGGAGAATCCATCGTTCCCACGCCATAGGCGGCCTCTCCCTTGGAATAGGCCAGTAAAAATACGCCCTTGGAGGTAAAGGCGGTCACCTCATCCTCCCGGATATGGGCGGCATTCTGGAGGCGGACCTTGTCCGTGACCGTCTGGCCGGGACAAAGCTGCAGAAGCTGCCCGCCGCCGTAATAAACCGCTTTACCCCGGGAAAAGCCCTCCAGGCGCACCGTCACTTTTGCGCCCCAGCCGGTTTCAACGGGATAATCGCAAAGCGTCATGGTGAGGGTCTGCTCCGTGTCCGCAAGGGGAAGCATGGGCCCCTGAACAGCCTGGATATAAAGCCAGTCATATCCCAGGGAAAGGCTCAGCCCCGCGCACACCAGCAGCACCCGCAGCCGCTTTTCTTTCGGCAAAAGCCACCCAACGCCGAAAAGGGCCAGAAATACGGCACAGCCCGGCAGCAGGTAGTTCTCCGGCAGCAGATACTGCGCGGCAAACACGCCCAGCGCAAAAGCGCCGGTAAATACGGCCAGCTTCCTCATCGGCTTCCCAGCGGGGTCTTATCGTCGGTACGCCCCAGAAGGTAGTCCGTGCTGACCTGGTAATAATCGGCCAGCATCACCACCACCCAGGCGGGAGTCTCCCTCTGACCGCTTTCATAGCGGCGGTAGACGCTGCGCTGCATCCCCAGGAAAGATGCCACCTCCTGCTGGGTCTTGTCCAGGTCTTCCCGCAGGTCTCTCATGCGTTCAAATTTCATGGCGGCCCTCCAAACGCTTGTATATTGTACCCAAGCGGAGTCATATCCTTATTATAATGCGGAATGGCCGAAGCTGCAAGCTCTGAAAGCCATTCCCCTGCCGATTCGGAAAAGAAGCGGGAAGGCTGCGCCTTCCCGCTTCTTTTTGCCGTACCTTCAGCCCGGAGGCCAGGTCATGTCACGTCCGCTGAGGACGTGGAAATGGAGGTGGAACACGCTCTGGCCCGCCTGCTCTCCGATGTTGGAGACCACGCGGTAGCTCTCCATTCCCTTCTCCGCGGCAAGCTTGGCGATGACCTCAAAAATATGGGCCACCACGGCGCTGTTTTCGGCATTGACGGCGGAAACGGAGGAAATGTGCTCCTTGGGGATCACCAGGAAATGGGTGGGTGCCTGAGGGGCGATGTCATAAAAGGCAAAGCAGACGTCGTCCTCATAGACCTTGTTGCTGGGGATCTCACCGGCGATGATCTTGCAGAATAAGCAATCAGACATATGGGTACTCCTTTCTAAGTGTATTGGAATATTCCTTTACAAAGTCTGGTGCAGAATTATTTCAGCTTGCTGGCGACATAATCGTCCACACTGGCCAGGGCATCGTCCACCTTCAGCAAGTCGCTGCCGCCGCCCATGGCGCTGTCGGGCTTTCCGCCGCCCTTGCCGCCGCAGATGGCACACACGTTCTTCACCAGATCACCGGCCTTGACGCCCTTGGCCACGGCATCCTTGCCGCAGACAGCCAGGAAGGTGATCTTCTCACCGTTGACGGTGGCCAGAACCGCCACCACACCGGGCTCCTTATCCCGCAGGAAGTCGCCCATCTGGCGCAGGGCAGCAGTATCCAAACCATCTCTGTGAGCAGTCAGAACCCGCAGTCCCCCCACTTCCTTGGCAGACGTCAGGAACTGGCGGGCTTCACCCAGGGACGCCTCGGCCTTGAATTTCTCCAGAGCCTGGCGCATCTCCTTCATCTCGTTCATCTGCTGTTCAATCTTGGATTCCAGATCGCCGGGGGTGGTCTTCAGGGCCTGGGCGGCATGGAAGAGGATATTCTGGTTGTTGGCGATGGTCTGCAGGGTCTGCTTGCCAACGGTGGCCTCAATGCGGCGGACACCGGAGGCAACGCTGCCCTCGGACTTGATGCGGAAAAGGCCGGCCTTGGCGGTGTTATCCAGATGCGTACCGCCGCAGAACTCCATGGAGAAGTCGCCCATCTCAACCACGCGGACCACGCTGCCGTACTTCTCGCCGAAAACGGCCACGGCGCCCTTCTTCTTGGCTTCCTCAATGGGCAATATCTCAGTAACCACATCATAGCCTTCCAGGATGGCGTCATTCACCACGCGGTCGATCTCGGTGAGCTGGACGGGGGTAATGCCCTCGAAGTGGGTGAAGTCAAAGCGCAGGCGGTCAGGCTCCACCAGAGAACCGGCCTGATGGACATGGTCCCCCAGAACCTTCTTCAGCGCGGCATCCAGCAGATGGGTGGCCGTGTGGGCACGGCGGATGGCTTTGCGGCGCTCAGCGTCGATGGTGACAGTGACGCTGTCCCCCACCTTCAGCTCACCCGCGCGCAGCACGCCCACATGGAGGAATTTACCACCCTTGTTCTTCTGAACGTCCCGAACGGCAAAGACGGCGTCGCCCACGGTGATGGTACCGGTATCCCCCACCTGGCCGCCCATTTCGGCGTACATGGTGGTCTGGTCCAGCACGATGGTGCCTTCCGCACCGGCCACGATCTCATCCCGCAGCTCACCTTCCACCACAATGGCCAGAACCTTTGCCTGGCAGGTGTCCTGCTCGTAACCCACAAACTCCGTGGCGGGGACGGCGGAGCCGAATTCGATGCCGGCCCAGCCCAAATCACCCAGGGCCTCACGGGCCTTACGGGCGCGGACACGCTGCTCTTCCATCATGGCGTCGAAGCCGTCACGGTCGATGGTAATGCCCTCTTCCTCCACCATTTCGGCGGTCAGGTCGATGGGGAAGCCGTAGGTGTCATAAAGCTTGAAGGCATCTGCACCGGAGAAAACGGTTTCCCCCTTCTCCTTGTGGGCAGTGAGGAGCTCATTGTAGATCTTCATGCCGCCGTCGATGGTCTTGGCGAAGTTCTCCTCCTCGGTGCGGATGACTTTGGTGATATAGGCCTGCTTCTCCCGCAGGTCGGGATAAGCCACTTCATTTTCCTTGACCACGGTCTCCACTACCTCATAGAGGAAGGGCTTGTTGACGCCCAGGAGCTTGCCGTGGCGGGCGGCACGGCGCAGCAGACGGCGCAGCACGTAGCCGCGGCCCTCGTTGCTGGGCAGGACGCCGTCGCAGATCATCATGGCGGAGGAGCGGATATGGTCGGTGATGACACGGAGGGAAACATCCGTGGCGGCACTTTCCCCGTAGTGGGCGCCGGTGATCCGGGAGACATGGTTGGTGATATTCATAACGGTGTCCACATCGAAGAGAGAATTCACATTCTGGACGACGCAGGCAAGGCGCTCCAGGCCCATGCCGGTGTCGATGTTCTTGTTCTTCATCTCCTCATAGTGGCCCTCACCGTCGTTGACAAACTGGGAGAAGACGTTGTTCCACACCTCAATATAGCGGTCGCACTCGCAGCCCACGCCGCAGTCGGGACTGCCGCAACCGTGCTCCACACCGCGGTCATAGTAGACCTCAGAGCAGGGGCCGCAGGGACCGGCGCCGTGCTCCCAGAAGTTGTCGGCCTTACCCAGGCGGGTGATTCGCTCCGGCTCCAGACCGATGACCTTGGTCCAGATCTCGAAGGCTTCGTCGTCCTCCTCATAGATGGAGGGATACAGGCGGTCAGGCTCCAGCTTGACTACCTCGGTCAGGAACTCCCAGCACATCTGGATGGCTTCCTTCTTGAAGTAGTCGCCGAAGGAGAAGTTGCCCAGCATCTCAAAATAGGTGCCGTGACGGTCGGTCTTGCCGATGTTTTCGATGTCGCCGGTGCGGATGCACTTCTGGCAGGTGGTGACGCGGTCCCGGGGAGGCTCCTCCTCCCGGGTGAACCAGGTCTTCATGGGGGCCATGCCGCTGTTGATGAGCAGCAGGGACTTATCGTTCTGGGGAATCAGGGAAAAGCTGGGCAGACGCAGGTGGCCCTTGCTCTCAAAGTAGCTCAGGAACATCTCCCGCAGCTCGTTCAGCCCGTAGTAGGGATGTGCCATAGTTGTTTTTCCTCCTGTAACTTCATGAATTTGCTTCCGCCATGGTATCAAAAAAGCCTCCGCCCCCTCTTTAGGGGCGAAGGCTTGCTTCACGGTACCACCCTAATTATCCTCTCCATGGGAGAAGCATCTTAGCCATCCTGTAACGGAGATGACCCGTCCCGCTCGTCGCGGGCTGCTCCAAAGTGGCTGCCATGCGGCGTGGGCAAGGGGCTTTCACCGTTTCCCCCTTCGCTTGAGCCGGTTTCGCAGGGCTGGCTTTGTCATCGCGTTTTGTCGATTAACAGTCTACATTATATCCGTTTTTCTCCGTTTGTCAACGGAAAAATCAAACCTTCTTCCGTCCTCGGCCCACAGGCCGGTTGGTCAGGATACAGACGCCGGTCTCATCGCACTTGCCGCAGCCCATACAATGTGAAGGGCCGCGTCGGAACTGCTCCACATAACCGTGCAAAAGTGCGACTACCAGAATCAGCGCAGCCAGAAAAACCCAAATCAACATTCGCAGCCCTCCTTTTTGCATATGCTATCACAAAGCAGCAGGGTTTACAGTTGCATCCGCAACACCAAACTACCATTACTTTTCTAA
>JAEDEN010000132.1 GCA_016293265.1 Oscillospiraceae bacterium
ACAACACCCCCAACTGCTGGGCCATCTACTGCTGCGGCAAGGTGTTCAAGTACCTGAAGAGCATCGGCGGCCTGGAGGAGATGCAGAAGCGCAACATTGAAAAGGCCACCCTGCTCTATGCCTTCCTGGACCAGTCCACCCTGTTCAAGGCCACGGCCCGCCCCGAGGACCGCAGCCTGATGAACGTCTGCTTCAACACCGGCTCCGACGAGCTGGACGCTGAAGTGGTTGCCGCCTCCAAGAAGGCCGGCTTCGACAACCTGAAGGGCCACCGCTCCACCGGCGGTCTGCGGGCTTCCATCTACAACGCCATGCCCAAGGAGGGCGTGGAGGCGCTGGTGCGCTTCCTGAAGGACTTCGAGGACAGCCGCAAGTAAGCTCCCCCGTCAGCCCCCGCATCCCACAATCTCACACACAATATTACATTACAATATTACAAATGACAGGAAGAGGATGATCTGATATGGCTCGTATTCTCATCACCGACGGTATGGATAAAACCGCCATCGCCAAGCTGCAGCAGCTGGGCCACGAGGTCGTGGAACAGTTTTACGAGGCCGACGCCCTGGGCGAAGCCATGCGTGACTTCGACGCCATGGTGGTCCGCTCCAAGACCAAGGTCCGCGCCCCCCACATCGACGCGGCCAAGGGCTCCCGGATGAAGCTCATCATCCGCGGCGGCGTGGGCGTGGACAACATCGACGTAAAGTATGCCGAAGAAAACGGCATCACCGTCCGCAACACCCCCGCGGCCTCCTCCGCCTCTGTGGCGGAACTGGCGCTGGCCCATATGTTTGCCTGCGCCCGCTATGTTGCCATCTCCAACTTCACCATGCGTCAGGACGCGTGGGAGAAAAAGGCCTATGCCAAGGGCATGGAGCTTTGCGGCAAGACCGTGGGCATCATCGGCTTCGGCCGCATCGGCCAGGAGCTGGGCCGGATGTGCAAGGCCCTGGGCATGAACGTCCTGGTCACCGGCCGCACCGTCAAGCCTGAGCTGGAGGAAAAGTACGGCGTCCGCTATGTCTCCATGGAGGAGCTGCTGGCCAGTTCCGACTTTATCTCCCTGCACACCCCCGCTCTGGGCGACAAGCCCTTTGTGGACGCTGAGCTGATCGCTAAGATGAAGGACGGCGTGGTGTTCATCAACACCTCCCGGGGCAAGAACGTGGATGAGCAGGCCCTGCTGGACGCGCTCAACAGCGGCAAGGTCCGCGCCGCCGGCCTGGATGTCTGGTTCGAGGAGCCCTCTCCCAACCACGAGCTGTACAGCCATCCCAATGTGTCCTGCACGCCCCATATCGGCGCCCAGACCGTGGAGGCCCAGAAGCGCATCGGCGCCGAGGTAGTGGATATCATCCAGTCCCTCTGCAAGTAACGGCCTCCGGTTTCCCCGAAATCGTCAAGAAAGAAGGAGCTTCCTATGAACAACAACGTATTCCTGCCCGCCGACATCCTGCTGCCCAAAAACTGCGATATGTCCAAGTGGGCAGTGATCGCCTGCGACCAGTTCACCTCTGACCAGGCCTACTGGGAGCGCGTCCGCGCCAACGCGGAAGGCTCTGTCTCCACCATCAACCTGATCCTGCCCGAGGCGGAGCTGGGCACCGAGAAGGAAGCCGCCCACACCGCCGCTATCAACAAGACCATGGCGCAGTATATGGAAAACGACGTCTTTGAGACCTATCCCAACAGCCTGGTCTATGTGGAGCGCACCCTGGAAAACGGCTCCATCCGCAAGGGCCTCATCGGCATGGTGGACCTGGACGCCTATGATTACACCGTGGGCGCCTCCTCCGCCATCCGCGCCACCGAGCGCACCGTTACCGAGCGCATTCCCCCCCGCCAGCGGGTCCGCCGGGACGCCCCCATCGAGCTGCCCCATATCCTGATGCTGTGCGATGACCATGAAAAGGTGCTCATCGAGCCCATCGGCGCCAAAAAGGACAGCATGAAGAAGCTGTATGACTTCGACCTGATGGAGGGCGGCGGCCACATCGCCGGCTGGCTGGTGGACGGCAAGGACGTGGATGCCTTCAACACCGTTCTGGCGGATTATTCCGCCAACGTGGGCAAGAAGTACGAGGGCCTGAAGGGCGTGCCCATGGTCTTTGCCGTGGGCGACGGCAACCACTCCCTGGCCACCGCCAAGAGCTGCTACGAGGAGCTGAAAAAGAACAATCCCGGCAAGGACCTGTCCAACCATCCCGCCCGCTACGCCCTGGTGGAGCTGGAGAATATCCACGACCCCGCCCAGGCCTTTGAGCCCATCCACCGGGTGATCTTCAATACCGACACCCGCAAGCTGCTGGACACCCTCCGCAGCACCTGCTGTGCCGAAGGCGGCTACCCCGTCCGGTGGTACATCGGCTCTGAGAGCGGCACCATCTATCTGGACCGGGCCAAGAGCGAGCTGGCGGTGGGCGTGCTGCAGACCTTCCTGGATGAATATCTGAAGGAAAACCCCGGCGAGATCGACTATATCCATGACGACGATGCCCTCATCAGCCTGGCCGCCAAGGAAAACGCCATCGGCTTCCTGCTGCCCGCCATGGAAAAGAGCCAGCTGTTCCGCGGTGTTATTGCTGACGGCGTGCTGCCCCGCAAGACCTTCTCCATGGGCCACAGCCGCGAAAAACGCTATTATCTGGAGGGCCGCCGGATCAAGTAAGCGGTCCACGGTCCCCGCATTCTATCATCTCCGGGAAAAAGCCATCCGAAAGGATGGTTTTTTCCCGCAAATTTTCAAAAGACCACCCCAAACGGGGTGGTCTTTTGGCTTTTGGATGTTACTGAGCCAGCTTTGCCTTGTAGGCCGCCAGTTCCTCCTGGTTGGCCATGATGAAATGGC
>JAEDEN010000133.1 GCA_016293265.1 Oscillospiraceae bacterium
CCAACGGTCACAAATGCTGGTTTTCACGTTTTTTCCCCCTCATCTCCCGGAATGCCTCCGGTCATTTTTATTCATTATACAATTCCCCCAGGGAAATGTAAAGTGGTTATCTTTCGTTGATACGACAGAGATTGGCCTACAAATGGTGCAGAACAGAATTTCCCTGCCGCTTACGATGATACGGAACAGGTTCGACATCGTTGCCCCCGGAACGGCACATAGGCCGTTCCCTACGGTTAATCATCCGATCGCCGGATAATCAAAAACCCCGGAACCAATTTGGCTCCGGGGCATTGTGATTTTGATCAACCGTTGCGGACGGACATGAACAGGCTCTCCATGTAGCGGGAAGTTTCCTCGGGCAGATAGTCGAAGCTGGAGGCGTTGCGCAGCTCCTCGGCATCGGGATAGGCCACGGGGTCGTTCACCACATCCTCGTCCATATACTGCTTGGATTCGGAAGCGGGGACGCTGTAGCCCACAAAGTCCATGTTGGCGGCGGAGATTTCCGGGTCGCACAGGAAGTTGATGAACAGCTCCGCGGCCTCCTTCTCCTGGCAGCAGGTGGGGATGCACATGGCATCGATGAAGACATTGAAGCCCTGGTGGTCAGGACGGTAGAAGGCCAGGTCCTCATTCTCCTCCACCATGGTCAGGTAGTCGCCGGCGTAGTAGGGGGCGATCCAGGCCTCCTCATTTTCCATGGCATCGAAAATCTGGTCCATCACATACTGCTGGACCACACCTCTCTGCTCTGCCAGCTTGTCGGCACAGGCCTGGAGCTCGGCCTCGTCGGTGGTGTTGATGTCGTAACCCAGCAGGTACTGGGCAATGCCGAAGGCATCCCGGGAGTTATCGAACATGAGAATCTTGTCGGCGTACTTCTCGTTCCACAGCAGCTCCCAGCCGGTGACATCGGCCTCGTCCACATACTTGGTGTTGTAGATGATGCCCACGGTGCCCCAGGTATAGGGGACGGAATACTTGTTCTCCGGGTCATAGGAGGTATTGCGGAAGGATTCGTCGATATACTGGGCATTGGGGATATTGTCGTAGTTCAGCTCCAGCAGCATGTTCTCCTGGCGCAGCCGGCCGATCATATAGTCCGAGGGGATGATCACATCCACGGTGATGCCGCCGCCGGACAGCTTGGCATACATGCTCTCGTTGGAATCGTAGGTGGAATACTTGACCTTGATGTTGGGATAGGCCTCCTCAAAGGCGGCGATGATGTCCATGGAGTCGTCGTCGCCCTCGGCAATATACTGGCCCCAGTTGTAGACGTACAGGGTCACCTTCTCCTCCTTGGCGGAAGCGGGCATGGTGCAAAGGCCCAGCAGCAGGCACACTGCCAGCGCAAAGGAAATGATTTTTTTCATTTGATTTACTCCTTTCACTTGCCCCGGGCGACCTGACGCTTCTTGTCGCCCATGAGCTGTATCACGTTGGAAATGACCATCAGCACAAAAATCAGCAGGAACAGCAGGGTGAACATGGCGTAAATCTTGGGCTGGATGGGTTTTTTGGTATAGGTGTAGATTTCCACCGGCAGGGTCACAAAGTCCAGGCCGGTGACAAAGTAGCTGATGACGAAATCGTCCAGACTCATGGTGAAGGCCATGATGGCGCCGGAGATGATGCCGGGCATGATCTCGTGGATGGTCACCTTGAAGAAGGCCTGAACATGGGTGCAGCCCAAATCCAGGGCGGCATCCGTCAGGCTCTCATCCATCTGCTTGAGCTTGGGCATGATGTTGAGGATCACGTAGGGCAGGTTAAAGGTGACATGGGCGATCAGCAGCGTCCAGAAGGTCAGGCTGTTTTTCTGGCCCAGCAGCTTGCTGCCCACAAACACAAACAGCAGCGACAGCGAGATACCGGTGACGATGTCCGGATTGGTCATGGGAATGTTGGTCAGCGACATGGCCGCCTTGCGCAGCTTGGGATTCAGGCCGTTGATGCCGATGGCCGCCACCGTGCCGAAGGCCGTGGCGATCAGGCTTGCCAGCACCGAAACGATCAGAGAGTTTCGCAGCAGCTCCAAAAGGCCGTCGTCTTTAAATAGCTTCACATACTGCTGCAGGGTAAAGCCATCGAAATGGGTGATGTTCTTTCCGGTGTTGAAGGACGCCACCACCAGCACTGCCATGGGAATATACAGGAAGATGAAAATCA
The DNA here is from genome assembly GCA_016293265.1 of Oscillospiraceae bacterium. Taxonomy (GTDB): domain Bacteria; phylum Bacillota; class Clostridia; order Oscillospirales; family Oscillospiraceae; genus Oscillibacter. The sequence continues at coordinate 2,176 of JAEDEN010000133.1, forward strand.
GCACCGTGATAAACCGGTTCGTCCGCTTCACACCATCACGCTCCCTTCCTCATCCCCGCCGAAGCGGTTCATGATGCCGGTGCACACGAACACCAGGATCATCAGCACAATGGAAAGGGCCGCGCCCAGATTGGGGTTGTTGCCCTGCTTGAACTGGCGCTCGATGACGTCGCCAATCAGCACGGTATTGGAGGAACCCAGTTTCTGGGAGATATAGAAGGTGGACACCGCCGGGACGAACACCATGGTGATGCCGGAGAGAATGCCGGGCATGGACAGGGGTAAAACCACCCGCCGGAAGGTCTGCACGGAATTGCAGCCCAAGTCCTCCGCCGCCTCAATGAGCCGGTGATCGATTTTCACAATGGTGGTGTAAAGGGGCAGGATCATATAGGGCAGATAGTTATACACCATGCCCAGCACCACCGCCCCGGGGGTGCGGATCAGGGTCAGCCGGCCAAAATCCTCCGCAATGGTGGCAAGCCATCCGCCGAAATGCTCCCAGCCCAGGCTGGAAACCATCCACTGGCCCAGAGCGCGCAGCTGGTCAAACAGCGCCACGATCAGATTGTTGATGATGCCCTGGTCGTTTAGCAGGCCGACCCAGGCCAGGGTGCGCAGCAAAAAGCTCATGCACATGGGCAGCATCACCAGCATGTACAGAAACCGCTG
>JAEDEN010000134.1 GCA_016293265.1 Oscillospiraceae bacterium
AAGGACGTGGAGATGATGGACGAGCCCATCGAGGAGGACAGCGAGGCCATCTCCGATCTGGTGCGCCAGTATTTCACCGCCCACCGTGGCGGCTGGCCCAAGTCCATCCTGCTGCCCTGCGAGATCGAGGACCGGCAGGAGCTGGAGGAGCTTTTAAGCGAGACCGCCGGCAGGCGGGTATATATCGAGGTGCCCAAAAGGGGAGAGCGGCTGCGGCTCATCGAGAGCGCGGCATTGAACGCCAGAGAGGAGATCCAGCGGCGCACCACCGCCGCCCAGCGGCGCTCCAAGACCCTGGAGTGGCTGCAAAAGGCCCTGGAGCTGGAGAATTTCCCGGAGCGGATCGAGGCCTTTGACGTGTCCAACCTGGGCGACACGGGCATCGTGGCCGCCATGACCGTCCATGTGGACGGAAAGCCCCTGAAACGGGATTACCGCAAATTCCGCATGAAGGATCTGCAGGGCCAGGACGACTACGCCAGCATGTACCAGGCGGTGTACCGGCGCTTTAAGCACTATGTGGAGGGGGATGAGAAGTTTTCCCCCCTGCCGGATCTGCTGCTGATCGACGGCGGCGACCGGCATGCCACCGTTGCCCTGGAGGCCATGGAGGCGCTGGAAATCCGCGTGCCGGTGTTCGGCATGGTGAAGGACGACCGGCACCGCACAAGGGCCTTGATCACCCCCGACGGGCGGGAGATCGGCATCAGCGGCAATCAGGCCGTGTTCGCCCTGGTGGGCGGCATACAGGAGGAGACCCACCGCTTTGCCATCGAGTATCAGCGCTCATTGCGCAGCGAGGCCTACGGCTCCAGTCTGGACAAGATCCCCGGCGTGGGCGCAAAGCGGCGGGACGATCTGATCAAATATTTTAAATCCGTAAAGGCCATCCGGGCCGCAAGCCTGGAACAGCTGCGCCTGGTGGTGCCGAAAAACACGGCCCAGGCCGTATATGACTATTTTAAGCAGAAAGAGAGTGAGGACCCGTGCGCGTCATCACCGGAACGGCAAGAGGAAGAAAACTGAAAACCCCGGAAAATTACGACATCCGCCCCACCACGGACAACGTGAAGGAGTCGGTGTTCAACATCATCCAGTTCGACATCGAGGGCAGAAAGGTGCTGGACCTGTTCGCGGGCACCGGCCAGCTGGGCATCGAATGTCTCAGCCGGGGCGCGGAGAGCGCGGTGTTTGTGGATAAGGACCGGGACGCCATCCGGATCGTGAAGGAAAATCTGAAGCTCTGCGGCCTGAAGGGCACCGTGGTGCAGGAGGACGCCCTCAGCTTTCTCCGCCGCTGCGGCAAGTTCGATATCCTCTTTGTGGACCCGCCCTACGATTCAAATTTGTATGAATCTGTGCTGGAAACCGTCAAATTGGTTGACATATTGTCGGAAGGTGGTATAATATTATGCGAAGCGCGCCGTGACAGGGCGCTGCCGGAAATGACCCCGCCGTACAGGAAAAAGAAAGAATATGTCTACGGCAAGGTCAAGCTATGCCTGTATACCAAGGAGAGCACTTCATGAGGACCGCCATCTGCCCGGGAAGCTTTGACCCCATCACTTTGGGGCACCTGAACATTATCCGCCGCTGCACCAAGATTTTTGACCGGGTCGTGGTGTGTATCATGGTCAACTCCACAAAGACCTCGCCCATGTTCTCCGTTGAGGAGCGGGTGGATATGGTCAAGCGTGTGGTAAGCCGTTTCCCCAACGTGACGGTGGATTTTTCCGACGGGCTTCTGGCGGAGTACGCAAGGCAGTTCGAGGGCGCGGTGGTGGTCAAGGGACTGCGCGCCGCTTCCGACTTTGAGTATGAATTTCAGATGGACCTGATCAACAAGAACATCAATCCCCAGCTGGAGACCATGTTCCTTACCGCCAGCGGAAAGTATACCTTCCTCAGCTCCTCCGTTGTGCGTGAAATGGCAAGATACGGAGCGGACCTCACCGGCCTTGTGCCGGAGGAGATCAAATCCGAAATAGAAATAAAAGCTAAGCAATGGAGGCGGAACAATGGATAATAACGATATCATCGAGCTGCTTGACATCCTTTACGGCATGGTGACGGAAGCCTGGGGTGTGCCTCTGGGTGCCGACAAGTGTATTATTGAGCGGGAAAAGGCCATCGAGATCATCAACGACATCAAGGCCAATCTGCCCACCGCCCTTGCAGAGGCAAAGCGCCTTGTGGCGGCCAGAGACGAGTTTATCGGCAACGCCAAGCGGGAGGCCGAGGCTCTCCGCAAGAGCGCGGAGGAGAAGGCCCGCGCCATGGTGGAGGAGCAGGAGGTCGTCCGCGTGGCCCGGACCCGCAGCGCGGAGATGATCGCCTCCGCCGAGGCCAAGTCCAACGAGCTGCGCCGGGTGGCCAGCGAATATGTGGACGACATCATGCGCCAGGCCGAGGAGAGCATGAGCGCCGCCCTCAGCACCATCCAGGCCTCCCACAACGCCTTCAAAACCGCCGGCGGCGCCAAGCCCGGCGAGAAGAAATAAGCAGAATAAGGTTAAATTAAGGAGAACAGGTTTTGCCTGTTCTCTTTTTTTGCGCTTTTTGGGGCACTGCGGTCAAAAAAGGCTCCCCCTTTGGGGGAGCTGTCGAGCGAAGCGAGACTGAAGGGGTTGGCTCCCCCTTTGGGGGAGCTGTCGAGCGAAGCGAGACTGAAGGGGCTCACACCGCAGCGAAATCCACCGCTGGCGAAAGCCGGTACAAAAGGTCCGGTGTGTTCACCGAAGGCCGGTGCAATTCTTCGCTGCTGCCGTCGGCCCCCTTCCGCCTCACTGCGTTCGGCACCTCCCCCTG
>JAEDEN010000135.1 GCA_016293265.1 Oscillospiraceae bacterium
CCGTGGCCGGCGTTTACGGCTCCCCCACCGGTCTGCCCTACCCCGCCTCCAAGGCCGCTGTTATCGCCATGACCAAGTCCATGGCTTACTCCTTCGCTCCCAACGGCGTGCGCGTCAACTGCATCGCCCCGGGCGTTGTTGAGACCGACATGACCGCCGGCATGCCCGACTTTGCCAAGAAGTCCGTCGGCGACACCATCCCCATGAAGCGCTTCGGCCAGCCCGAGGATATTGCCAACGCCATGATGTTCCTGGCCTCCAGCGCAGCATCCTACGTCACCGGCGCCTGCCTGCAGGTAGACGGCGGCTACCGTCCCAGCAACCTGCTCAACTGAGCAAATAAATCAACAACGCCCTTCCGGGGTCTTTACGGCCCCGGAAGATAAAAAGAACGTTTGGTTTTATCAGAGGAGTCTGCCATGAGCACGACTGAGCATTTCAATATCTTCAATCCCGAGGATGATGGATTTTTCACTCCAGGAAAACAGCTTGAGAATATCGCCCGGGTAAAGCCGGACGAGCCTGCCCTCATCTACATCTCCCCTGAAAACAAGGAGAGCGTGACCACATGGCGGCAGCTGGAGCAGCTTTCCAACCGCATCGCATGGTATCTGATCGGTCTGGGGATCAAGCCGGGCAAAAGCGTCATCGTCGCTCTGCCCAACATCCCCACCCATATTGCCCTGGCTTTCGGTATCTGGAAGGCCGGCGGCTGCTATGTTCCCGTTTCCAGCCGGGTCCCTCAGCGCAACATGGCCGAGATCTGCCGCTGCGTTGATCCCTCTCTGGTCGTGACCAACAGGAAAAAGCCCGAGGGCTATGAGAGTCTGAGCACTTCCGAGCTCCGCACCCTCTGCGAGGAGTATCCGGAGACAATGCCTCCCGATATTCTGGCCATCCCCAACCTCTCCAACTGCTCCGGCGGCACTACGGGAAAGACCAAGGTCATCCAGCAGAACACCGCCGCAGGCGAGAGCGGTCCGGGCCTGAACCGCTGGTTCCGGTATTCCGGCATGGCCTTTGAACAGCGCCAGCTTCTGGCCGGTCCCCTGTTTCACGGGGCCCCCCACACTGCCGCGTTCAACGGTCTGTACAGCGGCAACACCCTGGTGATGCCCTCCTCCTTTGACGCGGCCGACATTGTCCGGCTCATCAAGGAGTACCAGATCGAATATGTGCAGATGGTGCCTACGCTGATGCAGCGCATCATCCGTCTGCCGGGCTTTAATAAGGAGGATCTGGCCAGTCTGAAGGCCATGTCCCACACCGGCGGCATCTGCACCCATGATCTGAAGCTCCAGTGGCTGGAGATCATCCCCCCTGAGCGTCTGTATGAGATCTACTCCATGACCGAGTGCATCGGCATGACCTCTATCCGGGGCGACGACTGGCTGAAGCATCAGGGCAGCGTAGGCAAAATGGAGGGCGGCTATATCTCCATCCGGGATGAGGACGGCCATGAGCTGCCCACCGGGGAGATCGGCGAGATCTTCATGAGCTGGGGCGACTGGGATCTGGACGTTCACTACAAAAACGTGCCTGAGCTGGAGAGCGACAGCCGCGGCTTCAGGAGCGTGGGCGACATGGGCTGGCTGGACCAGGAGGGCTACCTCTATTTTGCCGACCGGCGCAGCGACATGATCGTTACCGGCGGTGAAAACGTCTTCGCAGCCGAGGTGGAGACCGTGCTGAAAAAGCACAAAAAAGTGGCCGACGCCGTTGTTGTGGGCCTGCCCGACAAGGAATGGGGCCACCGTATCCACGCCATTGTGGAGACGCCCGAATCCGTCAGCTCCAAGGAACTGATCAAATTTGCTCTGGACTACCTTCCGCCCTACAAGATCCCCAAATCCTTCGAATTTGTGGACAGTATCCCCCGCAACGAAAGCGGCAAGGTGGTAAGAAGCAGACTCATCGAAGAAAGCCTGGAAAAAGGCTACTGACGCTATCGGGCGTTCAGCCCGGTTCAACGTGAAATACGGACCGCTTTAACCAACGGCCCGCATAAATAAGCAATCCCCAAAAACACTAAGAAAGGAATATTCGTAATGTTCAAACAGATCGACAACAAGCTTACCCAGAGCTGGAACGAGTATCCCCAGTTTGGCGTTCTCCAGGGCGTCAAAGTGTTCGTCTCCGGTACCAACATTGCCGGCCCCTTCGCTGGCTGCCTGATGGCTGAGATGGGCGCAAAGGTCCTCCAGGCCGAGTCCCCCAACATCGCCTGCCAGACCCGCGGCACCACCGCATGGGCCCAGTGCCACAGAAACGAGTACTCCGTCACCATCGACGTGTCCAAGCCCAAGGGAAAGAAATTCTTCCTCAAGTGCATCGAGTGGGCTGACATTTGGATCGAGGCAGGCCGTCCCGGCTCCTACGCAAAGCGCGGCCTTTCCGACTCCGTCCTGTGGCAGCACAACAAGGCTCTGACCATCGTTCACGTCTCCGGCTACGGCCAGTTCGGTCCCTACAAGGACAAGGCCTCCTACGACGTTTCCGGCCAGGCTATGGGCGGCTACATGTACATGAACGGCGTCAGCCCCACCTCCTCTCCCCTGAAGGTCAACCCCTATCTGTCTGACTACGTCACCGCTTACAACGCCTGCATGGTCGCTCTGGCTGGCTACATCAACGCCCAGAAGACCGGCGAAGGCGACTCCTGCGACGTTGCCCAGTACGACACCATGTTCCGTCTGCTGGACTACTACCCCGCAAAGTGGTTCAACTACCCCAACGGCTATCCCAAGGCCGGCGAGCCTGTTCCCTACCGTACCGGCAACAAGCACGATATGGCCTGCTGCTTCT
>JAEDEN010000136.1 GCA_016293265.1 Oscillospiraceae bacterium
CATGGGCCTCCCAGTCGAAGAGCCGCTTGAAGCCCTCCCGGATCATGATCTCATCGTCCACCAAAAGCACACGCAGTTTTTTCATTCTGCCTTCTCCTCCTTTCTGGGCAGCAGCAGATGGACTGTCACGCCGCCCTCTGGATTTGCGGAAAATAGACATAGGCAGCCAGGGGCAAGATACGAAACAACGCGATTCCCATTCGCAGCATGTCACTCACTTACCGACTATTGTAGCGGATAATCCAGCTGAGAGATAGCGCGAGATTTCAGATTGTTGTGTTAATTTTTTAGGTTCTGTATGAAATCTGAGCCGCAGCACGATCTTGCCGGCAAAGGGGCATCCGATTACCTTTTAGTCCGCGCACCCTTGATATATCTGCAATTCTTGTCCCTTTTCTTATGGCGTATATATTGATTTTTCAACATAAATGCGCTATAATTTTTTAACTAATTCTACGTTTGCATAACTTGCATAATCCTTAGTCAGATCCTCTGATTGACTTGAAACCTATAGACCTGGATGCCAGGGACGAGGGAATCATTTATGTACCGGAACTGTTTTAAGCGTGTCATTGACATTATTGTCGGGTTACTGGTTTTGGGGCTTTTGTGGCCTGTTATTTTGATTGCTGCCCTGGCAATCTTCCTGGAAGATCCCGGCCCGGTTCTGTTCCGCCAAGAGCGCTTGGGAAAAAACGGAACCGTCTTTACCATGCTGAAGCTCCGCTCCATGCGGGTCAACTCCGAGCACACCGGAAGCGGCGTCTATTCTGAAAAGGGCGACCCTAGAGTAACCAGGGTGGGGAGAGTCCTCCGGGCCACCAGCCTGGACGAGCTGGTCCAGGCGGTTCATCTTGTCAGCGGAAAAATGTCTCTGATCGGCCCGCGGCCTCCCCTCACATACCACCCCTGGCCCATTGAGGAATACACCCCGGAGCAGCTGCACATGTTTGACGTTCGCCCCGGAATCACCGGCTGGGCCCAGGTCAACGGCCGCAAAGGGGTGGAGTGGCACAAGCGAATTGAGCTGAACTGCTGGTACGCCAGCCACGTCTCCTTTCTTTTGGACTGCAAAATCTTTTTTATGACAATTGCCAAGGTGTTCAGCAACGCGGACAATGTCAACACCGGGGCAACGGTGGAACCAGCTGCGGAAGAATCCGCAAAGAAATGAGGACGCTATGCTCAAGCTGATGTACATAACCAATGACCCCCAGACCGCGCACATCGCCCAGCAGGCAGGAGTGGACCGGCTCTTCGTGGACCTGGAAACGGTGGGAAAGGACCTGCGGCAAAAGGACATGAACACCGTCCAGTCCCACCACACCATTCAGGACATCCGCGCGCTGCGGAAGGTCCTCACCCAGTCTGAGCTTTTGGTGCGGGTCAATCAGATCTACCCCGGCTCTGAAAAAGAGATCGACGAAGCAATCCTCGCCGGGGCAGACATTCTGATGCTCCCCTACTTTCAGTGCGCCGAGCAGGTCCGCACCTTCCTGCGCTTTGTGGGGGGACGCACAAAAACCATGCTGCTGTTTGAGACGCCGGAATCGGTGGAACAAATGGACGAGATCCTGGCGCTGGATGGGATCGACGAGTGCTTTATCGGCCTGAACGACCTGCATTTGGGCTATCACATGAAATTCATGTTTGAACTGCTGGCCGACGGAACGGTGGAGCGGCTCTGCCGCCGCTTTGAAGATGCGGGAAAGCCCTACGGCTTTGGGGGCATCGCCAGAGTCGGCGCCGGGATGCTGCCGGCAGAACGGATTCTCGGGGAGCATGTGCGCTTACGCTCCTCTTCAGTGATCCTCTCCCGCAGCTTCTGCAACACAGGGGAAATAACCGATCACAAAGAGATCGCCGCTATCTTCCGGACAGAGGTCCCCAAAATCCGGGACGCTGAACGAGCATACCAGAGCGATACCCCGGAACAGCTGGCCGCAAACCAGCTGTTGGTGCGGGACGCCGTTCAAAAAATTAAGGAGAGCCTGGGATGAAAACACTGGTCACCGGCGCGTTGGGCGCGACAGACGCAGAACTGGATATGCTTCGCGCCGCCGGGCTGGAGATCACGCTGCACCCGGACGAGCGCAAACCGGTGGAGCATCCGGAGCAGTTCGAGGCGGTCATTTGCAACGGGCTGTTTTTATACCACGACATTTCCGCCTTCACCAGCCTGCAATATATTCAGCTGACCAGCGCCGGGCTGGACCGCGTTCCCCTGGAATACATTCAGCGCCATGGAATTGCGCTGCACAACGCCGCGGGAGTGTACAGCGTGCCCATGGCAGAGTGGACGGTAATGCGCATCCTGGAGTTATATAAAAACGCAGCCCAGCTTTATGAAAAGCAGGCTGCGCACTGCTGGGAAAAGGACCGGTCCTGGCAGGAGCTGTCCGGCAAGACCGCCTGCATCGTGGGCTACGGCGCCTATGGGGAAGAGACCGCAAAGCGGCTGAAGGCCTTCGGCGTGCAGGTAATCGCGGTCAATCGAACGGTCAGGGAAAGCCCCTGGGCCGATACCCTCTATCCCCTGGAGCAGCTAGAGGATGGGCTGGCTCAGGCGGACCTTGTGGTGCTTGCCATCGCCCTCACGGATGAGACCAGGCATTTGATCAACCGCTCCCGCCTGAACCGCATGAAACCGGGAGCCATCCTCATCAACGCCGCCCGGGGCGGTCTGGTAGACGAGAACGCTCTGGTGGAAGCGCTGGACTCCGGCCATCTTGCCGGCGCAGCGCTGGA
>JAEDEN010000137.1 GCA_016293265.1 Oscillospiraceae bacterium
GCGCGGATCTTCTGGCTGTATGTGTCGTAATCCCCGCCCCATTTCTGCCGCAGGGCCTCGTCGCTCTGCCAGGCCTGACAGCAGGCATAATCGGTGCACACCTGGGCCTCGCCGTGCTTTTTCCCCAGGGCGCAGTACATGGCATAGGTCCGGGCCGCCACGGCCTGGGCTTTCAGGGCCTCGTCCTGAAAGGAGGCGGGCATCTCCGCCGCCACCACCCCCACCAGATATTCCTGCATGTCCATGGTGACCGCGCCGCCATCGGTGAGCACAGTGATGCTGTCCGGGGCCGGTTCCCCGGCGGACACGGCAAGAGGGGCCGGTGCGGCGCTTGTCTCCGGCGCGGGGCTTTCGGCAGCGGCAGGGGCGGACGCCTCCGGCAGAGACAGGGACCGACCCTGCAGCAGCAGGGGAAAGCCCAGAACAATGAACAAGGCAAGATATGACAGCAGAATGGTTTTCTTCACAGCGGCCCCTCCGATTATGGCTTGACTGAATGTGTAAAAAAGGTTAAAATATCTGTTACCATTGTTATTGAAACGGGACTTTGATTATGCACGAAGAAAAAGACAAAATAAATCATAAAAAAGCATTGGAGATCAACGCCTATGTGGCGGGCGCCGGCGCCTTCGGCGTGTTTTTCCGCTGGATGCAGCGCCAGCTGGCCTTTGAGGACGGTCTGGTCAAGGGCAGCGTCTGGAACGTTATCGTCCCGCTGAGCATCCTGGTCGTGGGCTATGTTTTCCTCCGCTTTGTGGACCGGTTTAAAAACGAGCGCTGCTATCTGCCGGACGAACTGGAAGAAGCCCTGGTCAGCCCGGGAAAGCTGTATACGATCGTCCGCTGGGCCGTCGGAATTCTGATGTGCGTCGGGGCGCTGGCCGTGCTGGCCACCTGCGAGACGGATAAAAACGCCGTCATGCTCCGCGTTGTCGCTCTTCTGGCCGGACTGTCCGGCCTGAGCTTCCCGCTGCTCCTCTCCGCTGCCAACCGGAAAAGGGTCTGGATGGGGCCAAAGGTGCTGTGCCTGTTCTCCTTCCTGCCCATGCTGCTTTTCGCCGTCTGGCTCATCCTCAGCTATAAGGAAAACGCCATAAACAGCGTTATCTGGGACTATTCCATCGAGATCATCACGCTCTGCGTGGGCATGGTGTCCTTCTTCCGGGTGGGCGGCTTCGCTTTCGGGCAGCCCAATTGCTGGCGCGCCATGTTCTTTGCCATGTTCGGCGCTTTCCTTTGCATCATGTCTCTGGCGGACTCCCGGAATATCGGCTTGCAGATCATTCTGCTCTCCGCCGCGCTGATGCTGATCAACTATAACTGGATCATGGTGGCAAATCTCCGCAGCAGGGAAGCTGAGGAGGGGGAAGCCCCCAGCGACGGCTTTGAACGGCTGAGATAAAAGAAAATGGACCCTGCGGCAGGAACAAGCGTTCTGCCTGTCGGGTCCATTATTTTTTCAAAAAAACATTATAGTAGGTGTAAAGTTTATGGACCTGCAAAAGCTTACCATCGGCCAGATGGCGGAACTGAACCACATCTCCGAACAGACCCTGCGCCTGTACGACAGGGAGGGCTTGCTGAAGCCCCAGTATACCGACGAAAATACCGGCTACCGCTATTACCACATCACCCAGTCGGCCCGGCTGGATATGATCCAGAACATGAAGGTCTACGGCATGACCCTGCGCCGGATCCGGGAGTTTCTGGAGGAAAACGACGCCGACGCCCTGCAGCGGCTGCTGCTGGAGCAGGCCGGGCAGGTGGATGCGCGGATCGAGCAGCTCTCCCGCTCCCGGGCCGCCATCATGCGCACCCTGGACAACTTCAAGCGCTATGAAGCCATGCCCAAAAACGGGGAGATTTTCATCGAATTTATCCCTGAACGGCACATTTACCGCTATTCCTGCGACATGAACTACTTTGACCAGGACGAGACCGGCTATGAATACATGCTCCGGCAGCTAAAGCGGCACCTGCTGAGCAACAATATGCCCCTGTCCTATTTCAGCAATGTGGGCACGGTGGTCCGGAAGGAGCACCTCCTGTCCGGGAACATCTTTTCCAACGAGGTTTTCCTGTTTGTGGACGAGAGGGACAAGACCCGGGACGCGGAGCGGGTCCCGGCGGCCACCTATGTGTGCCTCTGCTCCTCGGAGTTTTCCCGGGAGCGGGAGAACATGCTGAAGCTGATGGACTATGTGCGTGAGCACGGCTGCCAGGTGGTGGGGGACTATCTCTGCGAGGTGATCATCGACTTCCCGGTGCTGGATTTTGACAAAAGGCAGATGATCTACAAGACCCAGATCCCCGTCTGTTTTCCGAAAAAATAATGCTTGACTTTATCCTTGGTATAAACTGTATAATAACCTCAAAGGTTGTTAAATTAATAACCAATCAAAAATGAAAATTTAAGGAGGCTATCTCAATGGAACGTAAAGTCAGAGTTGCACAGTATGGAGCAGGACGGATGAGCCGCTGGCTCATGCGCTATGTTTTGGAGCATGAGGGTGAGCTGGTGGCGGCCTTCTGCCGCAACCCCGGCCACATCGGCAGGGACGTGTCCGAGATCATCGGCAACGATTATCCCTTCGTGGGCGTCACCGTCCAGCCCGCAGCCGACGCGGAAAAGGTCCTCGCCGAGCTGAGACCCGACGTCTGCATCGTGGCCACCCGCAGCACCGTGGCTGAGATCGAGGAGATCTTCACCATCTGCGCAAAGCTGGGCATCAACGCCATCAGCA
>JAEDEN010000138.1 GCA_016293265.1 Oscillospiraceae bacterium
ATGGCCAGCTCGATGTCGCTGAGGGGGAAGGAGCAGCAGGGGTGGATCCAGCCGAACTTCTTATCCGCCATCCGGCGTCCGTCGGCGTCCTCGGGGATGTACACGTCGCCGCTGACCAGTCTGGAGTGGCACCAGCCGCACTCGCCGCTGCGGCAGTGGGAGGGGGCCTTGATCCCGGCCTGCTCCATGGCCCAGAGCAGAGACTCCTCCGCCTTGCAGGGGACGGTCTGTTTCTCGCCCCGGATATCCACGGTCAGGGTAAATTCCCTGCCCTTCTTGCCGGTGGGGAAGTCGGCGTTCTGGGCGGCGCCCAGATAGTCGCCGGACATCTCCATGCGGTAGCGGCGCTTGGGCAGGCCCAGCTTCTTCATCTCGCCCTCTTCAAAGGTATACATGGCCTTGGGGCCGCACATGAACACGGAGTAATCGCCCTGAGGCGCGTACTTTTGGATCAGCTCCGCCGTGATGAAGCCATGCTCAAAGCCCTCCTTCTCCTCGTGGGACAGGACATGTATCACCTTGACCCGGCCCTTTGACCGGGCGGCCACGGCCTCGATCTCGTCCTTGAGCAATATCCCGCCGGCGGTGCGGCTGCCGTACAGGATGGTCAGGTCAAAATCCTCGATCCCGTCGGCAATGGCGGCGGCCATGGAGTAAAAGGGCGTGATGCCCGAGCCGCCGGCGATGGCCACGACCTGCTTTGCGTCCCGCAGATTCTGATAGTAGAAGTCCCCCAGGGGGCCGCTGATGTCCACCCGGTCGCCCTCTTTCCAGGTGCTGAGAATGTGGGCGGAGGCATAGGCGGGGTCGGTCTGCTTGATGGTCAGAATGTAGCTGGTATCTCCGCTGCCCAGAGCGTCCCTGGGGTTGGAGCGGATGGTGTAGGGCTTGTTGACGGGCGCGCCGTTGATGTTCAGAGAGACGGACACATACTGGCTGGCCCGGAAATAGGCCATTTTCGTGGTGCCCCTGTCCGGATCGGGGACCAGGGTGAAGCTCTTGGCCCCGCCGTGATCCTCCACTTTGGCGATCTTCACATGCTGCACCGCCGGGTGCAGGCTCCTGGCCAGAATGTTGGCGTTATAGACCGACTGGGGAATGGTGTCCGGCGCCGCCTCGATCGCTTTTACGCGGGTCTTGACCTCGCCCAGAAAGGGGAACGGTGTCAGGCCCTTGAGTCCTTTTCGGGAATAATTGTATTTGCCCATCTTTACTTGCCCTCCTTCATGTCAAGAAGCATGTATCTGGCCTGCTCGGCGCCGGAGAGGTAGGCCTGGGAATAGCCGTCCATCTGGGTGCCGTGGCCGCCCACAAAGCGCAGGCCCTTTATGGTGTAATCCTCCTTGTGCCCGCACTGGACTCTGGGGAACATGCCGTCCCAGCCGGCGGGGATATAGCCGTAGACGTCGCCTCTGGGCGTGCCCAGGTAGCGGGCCCAGGTGACGGGGGAGGCCACCACGATCTCCTCAATGTGGTTTTGCAGATCGCAGCCGGTGACTTCTTCATAGCGCTCCACGCATTCCCGGGCGATGCGGTCCTTGATCTTGAAATAGTCCGCCTCGGTCACGTCCTTGAAGGGGTCGCCGGTGTAGAACTTGCTGAACTGGATAAAGGCCCGGCCTTCCCCGGCAGCGTCGGGCAGGGCGTTTGTCAGCACCGTGCAGGTGATGTCCTTATGGGTGTCGATGGAGTCGGAGGACAGAAACTGCTTGTGGTTGTCCGGCGTGTAGCGCATGAAGGTGTCGTAATTTTTCAGCCCCAGCTCCTCCGCCGAGGCGTCCAGACCCAGATACACGGTAAAGGCCGCCTGGGCAAGCCGCTGGGCGTTCATCTTCCGGCGGTCATACTCGGGCACCTCTTTGTGGTCCACCATCCGGTCGAACACCACATGGGGCATCAGGTTGGAGATCACATAGGAGCAGGGGATAAATTCGCCGCTGGCCAGCTGCACGCCGTGCACCTGTTTGTCCCGGATGTCGATCTTTTCCACCCTGGTGTTGTACCAGATATCTCCGCCCAGCTCCCGGATCTTGGCGTCGAAGGCCAGGGAGATCTCGTGGGAGCGGTTTTTGGCAAACCAGGGCAGCTGGGTCAGATACACATAGGTCATAAAGGTGTAGGGGGCAAAGCTCATCTCCGTGGAATCGGCGGAGACATAGGTCCAGTAGGACTCGAAGATCTGCCTGGCCTTGTCGGGGACGCCGATCTTCCGCAGCACCTCGTCGCAGGGCTGGGGCACCAGGCACATCAGGTCGTAGTATTTCAGCATCATCTCGACCTTCTGGGCCCCCTCCGGCTCGTTGTGCCGCTCATAAAGCCACTCCACGCCGTCAACCAGCATTCTTCCCAGCTCCATCACCGTGGTCATGGACTCCCGGCTGCCGGGCACCTGCCGCTCCATCTCGTCGATGAAGTTCTGCACCCCGGCGGGCATGGCCACGTTGAAGCCGTCCGGGTCGGTGGCGATGGAGGCGAAGCTCTCGTTTGCGCTGCACCACTCCACGTCCAGACCGTAATCGTCCTCCAGCAGCTGGCGGACCGCGCCCCGTTTGCCCTCGCCCTCGCCGGTGCCCATCTGGCACAGCTCATGGAGCGTGGCTTCAAATTCATAGTTGCCGCGCACAAAGCTGGTGGCACAGCCACCGGGAAGATTATGCTTTTCCAGTACCAGGACCTTCTTCCCGGCCTTTGCCAGATATGTGGCGGCCGACAGGCCGCCGTTTCCGGCGCCTACAACGATC
>JAEDEN010000139.1 GCA_016293265.1 Oscillospiraceae bacterium
TGGAGACGGCAAGACTGGCCAAGCACTATGGCTACGACTATTTCTGCACCACCCTCACCCTGTCCCGCCACAAGGATGCGGTGCTGATCAACAGCATCGGAGAGGAGATCGCCCGGGCCACCGGCGTGAGCTGGCTGCCCTCGGATTTCAAAAAGCGCAACGGCGAAAACCGCTCCATCGAGCTCAGCGAACAATACGGGCTCTACCGCCAGCTGTACTGCGGCTGTGAATTCTCCCTGCGCAAGCGGGAGGAGACAGCAAAAGCGCCGGAAAAGCAGCAGGCAGAATAAAAACGCGATACCGCAGGTTTCCACACCCTGCGATAAATAAAAAATGGAGGTTTCCAAAAAATGAATAACAAATCCCTGCGCACACACGCCCTTGCCGCCGCCGCCATCGTGGGCGCCGCTTACGCGGTGCTGACCATGGCGCTGGCCCCCATCAGCTACGGAGCGATCCAGCTCCGCGTTTCCGAAGTTCTCTGCATCCTGCCCTATTTTATGCCGTGTACGGCGTGGGGACTGTTTATCGGCTGCGCCGTGGCAAATCTGCTGACGGGAAACATTTTTGACATTATTTTCGGCTCCCTGGCCACGCTGGCCGCCGCCCTGCTCACCGCCGCCATCGGCAGGCGGAAGCACAGTCTGGCCAACAGCGCCCTGGCCTGCCTGATGCCTGTTGTGTTCAACGCCCTTATCGTGGGCGCGGTGATCACCGCCGCCTACGAGGGAATGAATCTGTTTCAGCACCCGGGCGTATTCGCGATGAACGCCGCCTATGTTGGTCTGGGCGAGGCCATCGTGCTCTACGTTCTGGGCCTTCCCCTCATGCGCTATCTCCCCGGAAAGAAATTTTTTAAGGAGTTTGTGAAAAAAGTCAATCCGTAGACCAGAAAGGAGCTTCAGATGAAAGTCAGGAAAGCCATCATCCCTGCCGCCGGTCTTGGCACAAGGCTTCTGCCCAACACCAAGAGCATCCCCAAGGAAATGCTTCCGCTGGTGGACAAGCCGGTGATCCAGTACATTGTGGAGGAAGCTGTCTCTGCCGGCATTGAGGAGATCCTCATCATCACCAATCGCGGCAAATCCCCTATTGAGGATTATTTCGACTACTCCCCCGATCTGGAGGAGCGTCTGATCAAAGACGGCAAAAAGGATGAGGCCGACACGGTCCGCGCCGTGGCGGATATGGCCGATGTATTCTTCCTGCGCCAGAAGGAGACCAAGGGTCTGGGCCATGCCATTTGGCGGGCAAAGACCTTTGTGGGCAACGAGCCCTTTGCCATTCTGCTGGGGGACGACATCATGCTCAGCGAAAAGCCTGTTCTCAAGCAGTTAGTGGAAGCTGCCGAGGAACACAGCTGCAGCGCCATCGCCGTGCGGGAGGTGCCGGATGAGCTGATCGTAAAATACTCCTCCGTCAAGCTGGAGGAACAGCTGAGCGAGAGAGTGTTCCGCATCGGCGACATGAATGAAAAGCCCACGCTGGAGGAGAAATTCTCCAATTATGCCATCCTGGGCCGCTATGTCCTGACGCCCGCTATTTTTGACATCCTTGCGCACACCGCCCCCGGCCGCAATAACGAGATCCAGCTCACCGACGGCATGAAAGAGCTGTGCCATATGGAGCCCATGTGCGCCGTAGACTTCGAGGGCCGCCGCTACGACACCGGCAACCTGAAGGGCTATCTGGAGGCCATCATCGACTTTGCCCTGAAAAACGAAGAGGCCGGAGACTGGCTCCGGGACTTCATTAAGGAAAAAGCAAAAAATCTGTGATACCCTTGACAAAGCCCGGTCGGCGTTATACAATTGTTTTACAATCAAGCAAAGGGGCGCTGGGTTTTCCCGGCTGAGACCGAGCCAATTGAGGTTCGGAACCCTGGAACCTGATCCGGATAATGCCGGCGTAGGAAAGGGCGATATGTGATTTTCCGCAGGTTCTTTATGAACCTGCGGTTTTTCATACTAATTCTTGATTAAAAGATTTAATCAGCGGCGCAGGGATATTGGTGCAAGACAAGGCAGAGGAGCGCCGCCATACTTTGTGTATGGCAAGTGACGATAACGCAGTATTGTGCCAACAGACCAAGCTGATATTAAAGATTTTTATCGAGAATTAGTATCATATCTCCTTCCGAAAAAAATCTTTTTGGAGGCAGAAAAAATGAAAACCAACTCCCATCTCAAACTCCGCGCCCTGTGTGAAGGCGCCATCTTCGTGGCCCTCGCCCAGGTCATCAGCTATCTGAAGTTCTTTGAGCTGCCCCAGGGCGGTTCCATCACCGTGGGCATGCTGCCCATCTTCCTGTTCTGCGCCCGCTGGGGCTTCGGTCCCGGTATGCTGGCCAGCATCACCTACAGCCTGCTCCAGCTGCTGCTGGACGGGGCCTACGCCTGGGGCTGGCAGTCCATGATCGGCGACTACATTCTGGCCTTCTCCGTTCTGGGTCTGGCAGGTCTGTTCCACAAGCAGAAATACGGCTTCTTCACCGGCACCGTGGTGGGCTGCCTTGCCCGCTTCCTGGTGGCCTATGTGGTAGGCGCCACCATCTGGGCCGAGTATATGCCGGAGAGCTTCTTCGGCATGACCATGACCACCCCCTGGTTCTACTCCGCGCTGTATAACGGCAGCTACATGCTCATCGACATGGTCCTCTGCCTTGCGGTGGGCGCCCTGCTCTGGAAGCCCCTGGGCAAGTACATCCG
>JAEDEN010000140.1 GCA_016293265.1 Oscillospiraceae bacterium
TCACCGTGCCCACGGTGGAGCGGGGGTTTTTGCTGGTGGTCTTCTGGTCGATGGAGATGGCGGGGGAAAGGCCCTCGATGTAGTCCACGTCGGGCTTGTCCATCTGGCCCAGGAACATCCGGGCGTAGGAGGAAAGGCTCTCCACATACCGCCGCTGGCCCTCGGCGTAGATGGTGTCGAAGGCCAGGGAGGACTTGCCGGAGCCGGAAAGGCCCGTCATCACCACCAGTTTGTCCCGGGGGATGGTGACGTCGATGTTTTTCAGGTTGTTGGCCCGGGCGCCTTTTACAATGATCTTATCCTGCATAGGAGCTCCTTTCGGGAGGAATGTGCAATCTTATACGGTGATATCCGCGCTGGACGCCCCCAGCAGGGCCATGAGGGCCCCGGGGGCCAGCTCCACCTGCGCGCCCACCCGCCCGGCGGAGACACAGATGGTATCAAACAGCTCCGCCGTTTCGTGGAACACCGTGGGGAACTGCTTTTTCATGCCCACGGGGCTGCAGCCGCCGTGGACATACCCCGTCAGGCCCAGCAGCTCCTTCTGGGGAAGCATGGCGATGGACTTCTCCCCCACCGCCTTTGCCGCTTTTTTCAAATCCAGGTTTTCCGCCACGGGGATATCGAATACATAGTAATTTCCCCCGGCGCTCCTGGTCACCAGCGTCTTGAACACCTGCTGGGGGTCCTGGCCCAGCATGGCTGCCACACTGACGCCGTCAACGGGGCCGCCGGCAGGGTAGGTATGGGCCCTGTAGGGGATGCCATGCTGGTCCAGAATCCGCATGACGTTGGTCTTGTCCTCTTTTTTCTTTGCCATCATATTCACCCCAAAATCGCCACGCCCCCAAGGACGCACAAAATACCGGCCGCCGTCAGGGCCGTCATGGGCTCATGGTAAACGGCCACACCCACCAGCGCCGCCACCACCGGCTCAAGGCTGGCCATAATGGAGGCCTTGCCGCTCTCCACCCCGGCAAGCCCCCGGGTGTAAAAGAGGTAGGGAAGGACCGTGGAAAACACCACCAGGCACGCAGCCGTCACCAGCAGGTCCGGCCGGGCCGCAAAGGCAGCGATGTCCCCCCGGCGCAGCAGCACCAGCGAGGCGGGCCCCGCGAAGAGGAAGGTCCACACCGTCACGGTGATGGAGTCGTAATGGGCCAGGGCGTAACGGCCGAAAATGCTGTAAAGGGCGTAGAAAAAGCCGGCCCCAAGGCCCAGGGCAAGACCTGTCACCGTGACGGTCACCTCTCCGGAGAATACCCCGCACACCATGGCACAGCCCAGCAGCGTCAGCAAAAGGGCCAGAAGCTTGCGCTTCGTCACCGCTTCACGCCACAAAAGGGCGGACAGCACCACCACGAAGGAGGGGGCGGTGTAAAGCAGGATGGAGGCCGCTGCCAGGGAGCACAGCTTCTGGCAGGTGAAGTAGCACACGGTAAAGAGCACCACGCTGACCACGCCGGTGCCGAAAAAGTATTTCAGATGGGCCTTCTGCACGCGGAAAACGCGTCGGTCCTTCACGGCGAACACGGCACACAGCAGCGCCATGCCGCCGAAATTCCGCACCGTTACGATGCCGGTGGGGGAAAGGCCCCCGGCCATGAGGCGGCGGTTCCAAAGGCCGATCATGCCCCACAGCGCCGCCGCCAGCAAAATAGACCCATACGCGCCCTTCCGGGCGGTCTTTTCCGTTTCCAAAGGTTCTCTTCCTTTCCCTGGCGCCGCCGGTCACTTCCCGTCCCTGAGCTCGATGATCCGGTCTCTCAGCACGGCGGCGTATTCGAATTCCAGCATCTTGCTGGCTTCCTTCATTTCCTTTTCCAGCTTGGCGATCTCGGCGGCGCGTTCCGCCTCGTCCAGCTTCCGCTTCTTCCGGCCCCGGACGGTGTCGCCCTCCGCCGTCTTGGAGATCTCCAGAACCTCCCGCACGTCCTTGATGATGGTGCGGGGCACAATACCGTGGGCCTTGTTGTAGGCGTCCTGGATGCCCCTTCTCCGCTCCGTCTCCTCCATGGCGGCGCGCATGGAGGGAGTGATCTCGTCGGCATAGAGGATGACCAGGCCCTCCGCGTTCCGGGCGGCGCGGCCCATGGTCTGGATGAGGGAGGTTTCGCTGCGGAGGAATCCCTCCTTGTCCGCGTCCAGCACGGCCACCAGGCTCACCTCCGGCAGGTCCAGGCCCTCCCGCAGGAGGTTGATGCCCACCAGCACGTCGAACTCCCCCAGCCGCAGGTCACGGATGATCTCCATCCGCTCAATGGTCTCCACATCGGCGTGCATATACCGCACCCGGATGGAGGCGTTCCGGAAGTACCCGGTGAGGTCCTCCGCCATTTTCTTGGTGAGGGTGGTCACCAGCACGCGCTCGTTTTTCGCCGCCCGCTCCCGGATCTCCGCCATCAGGTCGTCGATCTGGCCGGTGACGGGCCGCACCTCCACCCGGGGGTCCAGCAGTCCCGTGGGGCGGATGACCTGCTCCACCACGTTGTCCGCCCGCTCCCGCTCATAGGGGCCCGGGGTGGCGGAGACGAACAGGGCCTGGCCGACGTGGGCCTCAAATTCCTCAAACTTCAAGGGCCGGTTGTCAAAGGCGCAGGGCAGGCGGAAGCCGTAGCGCACCAAAGACTCCTTCCGGGCCCGGTCGCCGTTGTACATGGCCCGCACCTGGGGCAGCGTCACGTGGCTCTCGTCCAC
>JAEDEN010000044.1 GCA_016293265.1 Oscillospiraceae bacterium
ACCGTCAGATACTGCACGCCGATGTTCTTGCAATAGGTGGCGATGCGGCGGAAGGCCTCCGCTCCCGCCTTGTGGCCGGCCGTTCTGGGAAGGCCGCGTTTTGTTGCCCAGCGGCCGTTGCCATCCATGATAATAGCGATGTGGCGAGGCAGGCCCTCCGCCCGCCCCGCCGTATCGTTGCTTTTCAGAAACTCCGCCATCAGACAGACATCAGTTCCTTTTCTTTTTTTGCCGTCAGATCGTCCACCTTCTTGCAGCTGTCATCGGTCAGCTTCTGGAGATCCTTCTCGGCCTGCTTGCGGTCATCCTCGGTAATCTCGGAGTTCTTTTCCATCTTTTTGATGGCGTCCATAGCGTCGCGGCGGATGTTGCGGATGGCCACCTTGCCGCTCTCGCCGTACTTGCGCACCTGCTTGACCAGCTCCTTACGGCGCTCCTCCGTCAACTGGGGGAAGTTCAGGCGGATGCAGCGGCCGTCGTTCTGGGGATTGATGCCAAGGTCGGAGTTCTGGATGGCCTTCTCAATGCTCTTGAGGGCAGAGCTGTCCCAGGGCGTAATGACCAGGGCGCGGGGGTCGGGAGAGGAGATGGCAGCGATCTGCTGGATGGGGGTGGGGCTGCCGTAGTAATCGACCATGATGCGGTCCAGCACGGAGGCGTTGGCGCGGCCGGCCCGCACAGCGCCAAAGTCGGCGGAGACGGAATCGATGCTCTTTTGCATCTTTGTCTCATAGATTTTTAAAGTGTCATTCAGCATAGCGGTGGTTCCTTCCTTTCAAAATTTGATTCTGGAACGCGCCGAAAAGGGCGCTTTGCATACTTATTCCCTGACGATGGTGCCCACCTTCTCGCCGCACAGGGCCCGGATAATATTGCGGGGTTCCTTCAGGGCAAAGAGGAGGACGGGGATGTGGTTATCCATGGAAAGAGAGGTGGCGGTGGTGTCCATGACCATCAAATGCTTTGCCAGCACCTCGTCGTAGGTGATCTCATCGTATTTGGTGGCGCAGGGATCCTTGGCAGGGTCGGCGCTATAAACGCCGTCCACGTTTTTGGCAAGGAGGATGACGTCGGCATTGATCTCAGCCGCCCGCAGCACAGCCGCGGTGTCCGTTGAAAAATAGGGATTGCCGGTACCCGCGCCGAAGATGACCACCCGTCCCTTTTCCATGTGGCGGATGGCTTTGGAGCGGATGTAAGGCTCCGCGATGGCCCGCATCTCAACCGCTGTCTGCACCCGGACGGGGATACCCTTTTGCTCACACACATCCGCCACAGCCAGGCAGTTCATAACGGTGGCCAGCATTCCCATGTGGTCCGCGCGGCTGCGCTCCATCTTGCCGCCGCCGCTGTTTTTCGCGCCGCGCCAGAAGTTGCCGCCGCCTACCACCAGGCCCACCTGAACGCCCATGTCCAGGCATTCCTTGATGACGTCGCAGACGCTGCCGATCATCTGGAAATCAAGGCCGCTGCCCTTGTCTCCGGCCAGGGCCTCGCCGCTGATCTTCAGCAGCACACGCCGATATACAGGTTTTGCCATGTAAAAGACCTCCTGTTTTGATCATAATGGTTAGCGACTTTATTTTATCGTATTTTTCCGCTTTTGCATAGGGGGTACAGATGATTTTTTCTTTTTTCCCCGCCGCAGCCGATACTTGACATGGAGGCGGCAGCCTTTTTCCGGGAAATCTGTTACCCTTTCCTCAAAAGAAAGGAAGTGGACGCCGGCAGCCCCTCCGGCAGCAAGCTCCACGGTTTCAGAGGAAATGCTCCCTCCCCCGCCACGGACTTTGCCCTCCTCTGGGCCGATTAGGACAGCCGGGAGGAGTTTTTGGAGTTGGGCGGACAAGAGGAATCCTTCCCCTTTGGTACCCCGCTGGTGCTGTCGGAGCCGGAAATCATCCGCAGCAGCGGATTTTCAAATGACACCTATCACGATGCCACCTGCGGCAGCCTTTCCCTCAGGTACAGCCGGATTGCGGATACTAACGATATCCTTCGCATGTTGGAAACGGCAGTGGGATCTATGAAAAGCGCCCTTGTGGACGGCAGTTTCACCCAAGCGGAAGCGGGCTGGGCAGAGCTGCTGCTGACATACCTCGCTGCGCCCATGGACGACTGGCTATCGCTTCCCAAAAGCCCGGCAGAGCCTGAACAGAGGCAAAAAAGGAACGGCATATGCCGTTCCTTTTTGTCATTGAACCAGGAGGACAAGGTTCCGTTCTGAAATGAAATTCTGGACACTGTAGACGACGCAAATATCATGGATCCCGCTTTCCTCCACATACCGGGCGGCGGGGGCCCGGTAATAGCGGAGGTCCATCAGGTGAACTTCGGAAAACCGCTGGGCCAGGAAGGGTGCCATGGCGTCGGAATAGGAGTCCCGGATCAAAAGCAGCTTGCTGCCGTCCGTAATGCGCTCATTTCTGATGACACAAAGAGGCTGGTTGCCGCCCAGAAAAGCGGAATACTTATCCTTTTTCTCCAGGTATTCCCGGTCATAGAGGGCGGCCGGCTCCTCCTGCCCGGTACGCCAGGAGGTGACGGAGAGACCATCCTCCTCCACCCAGAATTCCATGGTGTCAGGCGTCAGCCAGTGGATACCGGAGGTGGAATAGAGGGTGCCGTTAAAAGCGTCACTGGCGGTTTGCGGTGTAAAGTCACTTTCCTTTAAAGGTTCTCTGCCCAAGGACTCCAAGACGGCGTTTGCACCGTAAAACGCTCCCAGGGTGGTCCAGTGATGGTCCGTGCGGTAGAAGATCTGCTCCCCGGCGTGTTCCTTCAGCGCCGCCGCAAAATCGACTGTTGGAAGACCGGTGCCCGACGCCGCCAGCAGCTCCGTCTGGTCCCAGCTCTCAGCGCCGTAGGGCAGCTTCTCCTTCCAAACCTCCGCTGCAGAAGGGATCAGTCCCAGCGTTACGGCGGCGTCTGTTTTTTCCGCAAGGCGGCGGATATAGGAGAGATTCTTTTCCACGAGTTCCCCGTCCGGCGTCTCCACTTTGGAAATCAGGGTATCACCGCACAAATACACGCCGTTGAACTCGCTCTTGCCAAGAAGCTGCTCCACCCGGGCCTTCAGCCCCGTCCAGCTATCCCGCATGGGGAACTGGTCGGCGAAGTATTCCTCCACCGCCTCGGTAAAGCTGCCGTCCACCAGGGCCTCCCAGCGAAAGGCCGGAAACTGCACAAGGGTGCGGTTTTCCGTTTCGGAATGGGTGCGGTCCGGCAGGAGAATATGCCAGACCAGAAGTCCCCCCAGAAAGAGGCAGAAAAAGGCCGTCAAAAAGCGGCTGTAGCTTTTCGTCATGTCACACCCTCCTTAAAAGCGGAAATACAGGAACGGATTGTAGCTGCCGTCCACGAGATACGCCGTGCAGATGACCAGCCCCGCGCCCATCAGGATGGGCGTTGCCACCTGCCGGGCACGCTCCGGCAAACGGTGCCAGAGATCCTTGCCAAGGGTGGTGGAAGCCATAACCAGCAGGATAAAGGTAATGGCATAGCTCTTCAAACGATAGGCGTCCGCCGCACTCCAAAGGGGCGCACCGCCAAAACAGGCGGCTAGATATCTGCCGCAGACAGAAAGGTCTTCCATGGCGAAGATACCCCAGCCCACGAATACCACGGCCAGGGTATAAAGGTGCTTGGCCGGTGCAGGAAGCTTTTGAATGAAACCGCGCAGCACATACTTTTCCAAAATCAGCCACAGCGCGAAATACAGCCCCCAGAGAATAAAGTTCCAACTGGCGCCGTGCCAGAAGCCGGTGCAGAACCACACAAGGATGATATTGCGCAGCGTTTTCGCCGTGCCGCCCCGGTTTCCGCCCAAGGGAATATACAGGTATTCCCGGAACCAGTCTGTCAGCGACATATGCCACCGCCGCCAGAACTCCGTCACGGAGGCGGAAAGATAGGGATAGTTGAAGTTTTCATTGAAACGGAAGCCAAAAATCTGCCCCAGGCCGATGGCCATATCGGAATAGCCGGAGAAGTCGAAGTAGATTTGGAAGCCAAAGGCGAAGAGGCCCATCCATCCGCCAAACACCGTCAGCGTACCGGCCGCCTGGGTGGCAAGACAGGCGTCCCACAGGGCGCCGATGGAGTTTGCCAGCAGCACCTTCTTTCCAAGGCCCACGGTGAAACGCCGGGCACCCATGGCAAAATCCTCTGTCGTACAGACGCGGTGGTTCAGCTCCTTTGCCACGGTCTTGTACTTCACGATGGGACCGGCGATGAGCTGGGGAAACATAGTGACGAAGGCGCCAAAGCTGATGATGTTCCGCTGCACCGGGGCATCCTTACGGTAGACATCAATGGTGTAGCTCATGGTCTGGAATGTGAAGAAGGAAATACCGATGGGCAATGGGATATTCCGCAGAGGGATGGTAACCCCCAGCAGCGTCAGGCTGGCGGGCAGACTGAGCCCAGTCAGCAGGAACAAATTGTCCGCAAGGAAGTCCCAATATTTGAAAAACCCAAGGAGCAGCAGGTTGAAGACCACCGACTGGCCCACGAACCACCGGGCCTTTTTGTCGTTGTCCCGGTACTTTTCCACCAGCAGGCCGTGGGTGTAGTCAATGAGGATGGAGACTACCATGATGAGGATGTAAACCGGCTCCCCCCAACCGTAGAAAAACAAGCTCACAAGGAGCAAAAGCGCATTCCGCCATTTGAGCGGCACTACAAAATAGAGCGTCAGCGTCACAACGAGATACGCGAACAAAAATGTCAGGCTGCTGAAAATCATGAGCAGTCCTCCCAGTCAATCATCTTTTTGTAAAAGGCCGGAAAAACGGCCGCAGCGGAGGGCTGCGGCCGTCTCCTTTGTGCTTGTTACTGGAACAGCTTCTGCCAGCTTTCCACGATCTCGTCCTGATAGGAGGCGGAGGCGATCATGGCAACATAGGTCCCCTGCCGATCCACAACACCCCGGCCCCATGCCTCCATGGACTCGGGATACCAGGCACCGCCCTCGGCCTGGGTGTCGATGCGCGTCTGCAAAAGCTCGGCAGCCTGGGTGGCAGCCTCCTCTGTCTCGCACTGCAAAAACACCACTTCATTCACAACTGCGGACATACTGGGAGCCTTTGCGATAAACTGCTTTGTGGCGATCTCACCGATCCCGGGATAATAGCCCTCCAGGAGCTCTCCCTCAATGTCCACCATCGTGTTCTCATTCCAGTCATACGTTTCCGCCAAGGCCGCATAAAACGCGGAAAGGTCCACGTCCTTTTCCTTCTTCGCGCCGCAGCCTGCCAGGAGGCTGGCCATCATCATGGCTGTGAGAGCCATTGCAATCACTTTTTTCATAGGGTTCTCCTTATCATTGTTTTCTTGACGGATATACAGACGGAGCATCCGCTCAAAAAGTTCCTGTCCGTCATTAGTTTTTTTCACCCGCTTGCTTTTATACTAAATTTGCGCTATCATTTCAACATCATTTTGTTACTTTTCGGAAGGCAGGAAAATATTTTATGTATAGTTTTCGCAACGATTACAGCGAGGGCGCGCATCCCCGCGTTCTACAGGCGCTGGCAGATACCAACCTGGTCCAGACCCGGGGCTACGGGCTCGACCCTTACTGCACGGAAGCCGCCGCTCTCATCCGCTCCCTTTGCGCCGCGCCGGAAGCCCAGGTTCACTTCCTGGTGGGCGGTACCCAGACCAACCTGGTGGTGCTGGACTCACTGCTCTGCTCCTATGAGGCGGTCATCGCCGCGCACACCGGCCACATCAACGTCCATGAAACCGGCGCCATCGAGGCCACAGGCCACAAGGTCTGCACCGTCCTCTCCCCCGACGGAAAGCTGACGCCGGAGCTGGTGGACCCGCTGGTCAAAGGCCACAGCACCGAACATATGGTGCTGCCCCGGGTAGTATACATCTCCGACACCACGGAGACCGGCACGGTATACACCAAGGCGGAATTGACGGCCCTGCGGGAATACTGCGATGCCAACGGCCTGCTGCTCTTTCTGGATGGTGCCCGTCTCGGCGCTGCCCTTACCTCCCCCGAAAACGACATGACTCTGGCGGACCTTTCCCGGCTGACAGATGCCTTTTATATCGGCGGCACCAAAAATGGCGCCCTGTTCGGCGAGGCCCTGGTGATGACGGCACCCTGCCCCCACTTCCGCTGGCATATGAAGCAGCGGGGCGCTGTCTTTGCCAAAGGACGGCTGCTTGGCATCCAGTTCAAGGCCCTGCTGGAGGATGGGCTTTACTTTGACCTTGCCCGCCACGCAAACGCCCTGGCTTTCCGCCTGCGGGACGGTATAGCCGCCTTGGGCTATCCTTTCCCGGTGCCCTCTCCCTCCAATCAGCAGTTCCCTGTCCTGCCCAACCCCGTGGTCTCCCGCTTGCAGGAGATGGGCTATGAATTCGAGATCGACCATGCCGTGGACCCCGGCCACACCTGCATCCGCCTTGTTACCAGCTGGGCCACACCCGAGCAGGCCGTGGAGGAATTTCTCCGTGACCTTGCCGGGTGCTGAGTATACCGCCCTTATCCGAATCCCCGCCCTTCCGGGCGGGGATTTTTTTGCAAAAAGCCTTGACACGAACGTTTGTTCGATGTAAGATATGTGTAGAACAAAAGTTCGATTAAGGAGGAATTCAAAATGACAGGTTGGAGCTTCTTTTTTGTTTTGGTGGGCGTGGCCTTTCTCACCGCACAGGTGTTCCGCCTTGTTGACGCCATCGAGCGTCCCGCCAGGCGCACACACCGCCGCGCCGCCGCACGGTAAATCAATGGGATATGGATGTTTTGGAAAAACTCAGCATTCTCACCGACGCCGCCAAATATGACGCCGCCTGCACGTCCAGCGGCGGAAACCGCAGCTTCCAAAAAGGGCACATTGGCAACACCTCTTCCTCCGTGGCAGGGTGCTGCCATTCCTTTTCCGCAGACGGCCGGTGCGTAACTCTTTTAAAGGTGCTGATGACCAACCGCTGCGTTTACGACTGCAAATACTGCGTCAACCGCCGCAGCAACGATACCCGCCGGGCCGCCTTCACGCCGGAGGAGCTGGCGGATCTGACCATTAACTTTTACCGCCGGAACTATATCGAAGGCCTCTTCCTTTCCTCCGGCGTATACCGCAGCCCGGACTATACCATGGAGCTGATGATCCGGGCCCTTCGGCTGCTGCGGGAGCAATACCGCTTCAACGGCTACATCCACGCCAAGGCCATCCCCGGCGCGGCGCCGGAGCTGGTGGAGCAGTTAGGGCTTCTGGCTGACCGCCTCAGCGTCAATATTGAACTGCCCTCGGAGCAGGGCTTAAAACTCCTGGCCCCGGACAAGACAAAGCGCGCCATCCTTTCCCCCATGCGTCAGATTCAGGCGCGGAACATCCAGAACAAGGAAGAACTGGCCAAATACCGCCACGCGCCAAAATTTGCCCCAGCGGGACAAAGTACCCAGCTGATCGTAGGTGCCACGGCGGACAGCGACTTCCACATCCTGCGGCTGAGCCAGGGGTTGTATGACCGTTACCGCCTCAAACGTGTGTTCTATTCCGCCTATGTGCCGGTGGTGGAGCACGCACTGCTGCCTTCCAAGGACGTTAAACCTCCCTTGCTGCGGGAGCACCGGCTCTATCAGGCAGATTGGCTGCTGCGGTTTTACGGTTTCCGGGCCGAAGAACTGCTGGATGAGCACCACCGGGATTTCGATCCCCGGGTGGATCCGAAATGCAGTTGGGCCCTGGCGCACCCCGGCTTTTTCCCCGTGGAGGTCAATACGGCGGATTATGAAACGCTGCTGCGCATCCCCGGCGTGGGCGTCACCTCCGCCAAGCGCATTTTGGTAGCCCGCCGGACCGGTCCGCTCCACATCGAAAACCTGCGCAGGCTTGGCGTCGTGATGAAACGGGCCCAGTATTTTCTTACCGCCTCCGGCCGCATGGCCGATGGCCTCCGCTTCACCCAGGATACGCTCCTGCGCAATCTCATCATGGCGGAGCGGCCCCTGCTCCCCCAGCCGGAGGTCGAACAGCTGTCCCTTTTCACCCCCGCCGCTTTTTGAGGTATCCCCATGGCCGAAATGGTTTACTATTATGACGGCAGCTTTGAAGGCTTTCTCTGCTGCATTTTTGAGAGCTATGCCAACAAAGAAGTCCTCACCGCGATCTACCGCGATGAGGACGCTGTTCCAACACTGTTCGATTCCCGCATCATTTCCACCGACGCCGCCCACGCTGCCCGGGTACTGCGAAAGGTCATCAAAACCTCCCCTTACGCCGCCGGACTGCTGCAAAGAGGGTTTTTGACATGCCTGGAGGACAAGGAGCTCCACCTTTATCGCCTGGTGGTAAAGCTGCTGCGGGAGGGTCCCTCCTTCTTGCGCAACTTCTCCGACGAAACGCTCTATCCCGTTGCCTGCGCCGTCCGTCACCTCAACGGAGAGGCCCATCTTCTAAAGGGCTTCGTCCGTTTTTCAGAGCTTGGAGGTATTCTCGGCAGCGAGATTGAGCCAAAAAACAGGGTGCTGCCCCTCCTGCGCGCCCACTTTTGTGCCCGTTACCGGGAGGATCGGTTTTTCATTTACGACCGCACCCATAAGGAGGCCCTTTTTTACGCCGGCGGCAAGGCTCTCATTCGTCCATTAGAGGATTTCCAGATGGCACCGCCGGACGAGCAGGAGGCCAACTACCGGCTCCTCTGGAAGCGGTTTTACGATACCATCGCCATCAAGGAGCGGGAAAATCCAAAGCTTCGGATAACCCATATGCCCAAGCGTTACTGGAATACCATGACGGAATTTCAAGACGAGGCATACTTCAAGGCTCAAAGCTCTCCCGCAGATGCTGCAGCCCCCGCCGTTCCAGGCGGGAGATCTGCACCTGGGATACTCCCAGGACCCGCGCCGTCTGTTCCTGGGTCAGGGACTTGAAATAGCGCAGCAGGATCGTCATCCGCTCCTTCTCCGGAAGGCCGTCGATGGCTTGCCTCAGCGCGATGCGCTCCACCAGACCCTCCTCCGGTGCTTCGGTACCCAGGGTCCCCTCCAGTGTCAAGCCCTCCGCCGTCTCCTGCTGCAAGGATTCGGGCGTATCGGTGGCAAGTTCTGTCCGGGCAATCTCATCGGTTGTGAGATTGGTGGCCTCCGAAAGCTCCGAAAGCAGCGGTTCCCGTCCCAGCTCCTGCCGCAGCCTCTCCCGAACTGTGTAAAGCATTTGCGCTTGCTCCCTTATACTGCGTGAGACTTTCACCGCTCCGTCATCCCGCAAAAAGCGCCGTATTTCCCCCGCGATCTTCGGAACAGCGTACGTGGAAAAGCAGGTGCCGTAATCAAAGTCAAAGCCCTGCACTGCCTTCAAAAAGCCGAGGCAGCCCAGTTGATAAAGGTCCTCCGCATCCACGCCCCGTCCATAATATCGCCGCACTACGCTCCAAATCAGGCCGTTGTTTTCAATCACCGCCCGCTCGCAGGCATCCCGGTCTCCCTCCTGCGCTGCCCGCAGCAGTTCCAACGCGGCACTCATTTTGCGCCCTTTGCCCGGGGCATCAGCTTTTTCTTCATGCTCACCGTGGTGCCCCGCCCGGGCACGGAGCGAACCGTCAGCTTATCCATAAAGCTCTCCATAATGGTAAACCCCATACCGCTGCGCTCCTCTCCACCGGTGGTAAACATTGGGGTCCGGGCCTGGGCAATATCCGGGATACCCTTTCCGTGGTCCCGCACCGTCAGCTCCAGCACATTTTCCGGACAAATGCGCAGCTTTACCGTAACTGTTCCAATGGAGTCCGGATAGGCGTGCACAATGGCGTTGGTGACCGCTTCACTGATTGCCGTTTTGATATCCTCCAGTTCGTTGAGGGTGGGATCCATCTGAGCCGCAAAGCAGGCGGCGGCAGACCGGGCAAAGCCTTCGTTGCTGCTGCGGCTGGGAAATTCCAACGTCACTTCATTGGATGCTCTGGTTTTCATTATGTACCCTCCTGATTCCTTCCTTATTTGATGCTGACCAGCCGGCCGATGGCCGCCGCGTCCAAAACGCGCCGGGCCTGGGGCGGAACATTTCGCACCTGCAGGCTTCCGTCCAGGAGCTGGACCCGCTGCTGCGCCCGCAGGATCAATGCGATCCCGGAGCTGTCCATAAAAGTGACTCCGGCAAAATCCAGCACCAGCATCCGCGGCAGGGCCGCGTCAATGGCCAATTCCACCTCCCGAAGGGCATTTCTGGCGCTGTGGTGGTCCAGCTCGCCCTTCAGTTCCAGCAGCAGATTTCGATCCGCGCTTTTCGCCTGTATTTCCATATGTTTCCCCTCTTTTTTCGGAAATATTCCTTTGTTTACAATATAAATACCGCAAGGTAAACGTACCTTACGATGATGATAGCATGTCCTTTTTTGAAATCCTGTCGAAAGCCAGTTGCTGTGGAAAAATCCTTAGGAAAACCTCATTCAAAACGCTCACACCAACTATCCGGCGTGAGCGTCTTGGTATTTATATATCTATTCTGTATCAACAATGGCGACACCGCTCACAGTTGAAAGGTTGATTACGGAGTTCCGATAGCCAGTCAGGAAATTCAAGAGAAGCCCCCGGAGAGGTTTACGCAATTTGAGGTTTCACTCAGAGGAAAAATGATTCCCACTTGAAAAACCGAATCGCCACACCTGCGCAAATAACCGTGGTGCCCAGCGTTACAAGGGATATGGCGCAGTACAGGATGTAGACGGTCAGCTCCACGCCCAGCAGCAGCGCCGGGCTGGCAGGACTTACCCGGAACCGCTTGAGATTTTTGCGCTCTCCCGGTAATCAGCCACCACCAGCGGCAGCGCCATCAAGCCTCCGGCGCACATGGAAATGGCGCACGCCGCCCCGAAGGACTGCTCCAGGAAAGTATTGGACGCACCGTCATAGGCCGGTTTTACACCGTAAAGGATGCCGAGTATCACCAGCACAGCCAACGGCATCAGCACGGCAAAAAGAACCATGTTCTTATCGCAGATACTAAGCTTCAGTTCGTTTTTCAGGAGTGTGAGATCGCGTTTCATTCTTCCTTTGCCTCCTCGTCTGACAGCATCAAATATGCGTCCTCAAATTGACCGCAACCGCATTTCTGTTTTGCCTCCTCAGCAGTCCCGCAGAACACAGTCCTTCCTTTTCTCAGGATGCAGATCTCATCGCAGAGCGCTTCGACCTCATCCATAAAGTGCGATGTAAGAAAGATGGTCAAGCCTTGCTGTTTCAGCTCCGCAAGAGTCTTCCAGACCTTCCGCCGCGCTTTTGCGTCCAGTCCGGTGGTCAACCCATCCAGAAAGACAAGCTCCGGATTTGGGATCAGCGCCAGAACGACAAATAGCCGCTGCCGTTCAACGCCCGAGAGACTTTTCACTGCGCTGCGGAGCTTATCTTCAATTCCAAAGCGGGAGCAGAGCTCTTTCCAGTCAGCAAGATTCCGGTACAGGCAGGCAGTTTCCTCACATAGCTCCTGTACCCGGATCTCCTGCTGATAGTCTCCCTCCTGAAATTGAACGCCAATTTTCTGAAACAGCTCCCGGCGCTCCCTTCCCGGATCCCGCCCAAGAAGAAATACTTCTCCGCAGTCAACCTGTTTTGTTCCCAGTATACATTTGATTGCGGTGCTTTTCCCGCGCCGTTGGCGCCCAAAAGGCCAAAAACCGATCCTGTTTTTACGGACAGGTCCAGACCTCTTAAAACTGTTTTGCCGTTGTAGGACTTGGTCAGCCCTCTGACCGCAATTGCCTCGCTCATTTCGTAATCCTCCCCCATTCGCTCTATTCGCCTCCTTGCATTTCCTATTCTACTGTATTTAAGTGGATGACTCTCGACTTTTCTTGCGCAATTACATAAAATCAGGACACGCCGAAAAATAGTTCGGCGTGTCCTTGCTCTTACTATTTCTTGTCTTCAGAAGTCTCTGCGTCCAGCCGCCCCGACCACCGTCAGAGGTCGGAGGGATACCAGACCTGTGTGGTATTTCGCCAACCGGAAATGATAGGCGGCAAAAAACATACAGGAGGCCTCAACCCAAAGCAGCAGATACCAACGCAGCCAATGGCGTGTTCCATGTGTCCTTTTTTGCATTGGTCAAGAGACTCTAGGGATATTATGGAGTATCATTTTCAAATCGGATATGGATAGACCCAACACCGCCGTCAACATCAATTCGGTTTGCACCGCCACCCCAGATGCTGTCATCAGACAGGACCTTTCCATCCAAAGTCGCGCCGCCCACACCTTTGTCGACTTCTATCCTGTAATCGTCTTTCTTTCCAAGAAGGGTCAGCTCCGCATCACCGATGCCATAGTCCACAGTGCATCTGCCGGTAAGCTTTCCGGCCAGCTCCAGTTTTCCTACGCCAATATCCATGGACAGATCATGAAGCTCGCCGCTCTGGATCGTCAGTTTGCCTGTTCCGCCACTGATCCGTGCTCTGGAATTGACGTTCAGGCAGCCAATATCTGCCGCACCGGCACCCAAATCCAGGCTTAGCACATTTGCGGAAAACGTATCCACACTGACCTTGCCTGCACCTGCAGAAATGGCGGCATCCTCAAAGACAAATCCTTCCGGTACCGTCAGGATCACCGTTACGCCGTCCGAAGACACCCCAAAAAGTATTTTCTCTTCTGAAATACGCAGTGCGCCGTTGTCTTCTTTCACCGAAAGATATTTGTGATTGCTTTCCACCGAAAAGCTGTCGCCGGTGACGATCTCCAGCGCCGCCGCGCTCACCTCAAGATCAAGGCTTTCCACGTCACTGCTGACGGTGTAAGTCTGCATCTCGCCTGCAGCATCCCCGTCAAAGAAAAATGAAACCATACTGATTGCGCCGCAGATACCGCTGATGATGGCAACGATCAAAAAGACCGCAAATGCCACGGCACAGTATTTGATGATTCTCTGTAAGGCCGTCATTTGATATCCACACCTCCGAACAGGCAAATGCCCTTTATGTAGATGGTGGGAAGGGTCCCGCTCTGATAATGGCCCACTTTGTTGGAAACTCCGCCAAAGGTGGAGTTGGAACTGACCTTGAGGTTAACATTGTCAGGCACCAAATTATCAATGCCTCCGAACACCGCAGAAGCCTGGATCACACAGTCCTGTTCAATCACCGCATTTCTCAGGTCGCATTTTAAACCGCCGAACACCGCGTTCAGTTCCGCACCCTGAAACACCTCTCCGGAGAAATCCATGTTTTCACCGCAGAACACCGCCGTCCCGCAGGTCACTTCTGCATCACCGGTCTGGAGCCTCTTCACCTCATATGCGCTGCTCCCATCCAGAAGGCTGCCGAAAATCATCTTGGCACCAAAGAGAATGATGATCGCGGGGAACAGCAGTTTCCACAGCATATCAAAGGCCAAAATGTTACGGCAGCAGAGAAGAAGAAACACGCCGATGCACAGGCCAATGAGATTACCGGTCTTCTCATGACCGGATAGAAATCCCATAGCGCTGGGAACGATGATAAACAGCGTCCACCATCCATCGAAAAACAATTTGATGCTGGTGATGCCAAAGGCGTTCAGGCCCAGCAGCAGCCCGACGCCCATCAGAATAACACCCCATAATATTTGATTGGTTCTTTTCATAACGTTTGTCCTCCCGTTTCTCGGATACTTGTATTCTACATTTCCGGTAGATTTCCTTATAGGCCGATTTTCCAGGAGAATGTGTCAGTTTTATAGCAAAAAAACAGAGCCTCCGAAACCGGAAGCTCTGTTAAAAAGCGATCTCAGGCCTTCTTGGCGATCTCCACCAGCTTGGTGAAAGCGGCGGCGTCGTTGACAGCCAGCTCAGCCAGCATCTTGCGGTTGATCTGGATGCC
>JAEDEN010000045.1 GCA_016293265.1 Oscillospiraceae bacterium
CATATTTTCCTACCAGGGGCTTTTTTGTGCTGTCCGTACAATTTGGGGCAGTTCAGATGTGCCGCGGAGGGTGCTTTTTTCGCGGGAAAGGGGAGGGATCACAGGACCTTCCGGAAGCGCCAGCCGCGCTCCGTTTTCTCATACGCCTGAAAACCGGCGCCCTCGAAGCAGCGCCGGGAGGCGCTGTTCCAGTCGTAGATCTCAGAGACGAAGAGCTCCCGGTATCCCAGCGCCGCGCCCCGGCGGCAAAGGGTCTCCACCACCTGGCGGCCGATGCCCCGGCCCCGGACGCCGGGATCTCCCAGGACGATGGGCATGTCCTCCTGCCAGAAGGTCACGTCCCCCACCGGGCGGAAGGTCCCATTCTCCCGCAGCTCGATCCAGTAGAGCTCGCCGCGGGCGTCCAGGAATTCATACATCCGCCGCAGTCTCTCCAGGGTGTAGGGCCGGCGGTCTCCGTCCACCAGCCAGACGGTCTCCCCGTCCTGGTACCAGGGCAGGGCCAAGGAGAGGGCGCCGTCATAGCGGCGCAGACGCAGGGCCTCAGAGATAGGCAGTATTTCCGGTTGTGCAATGGTGGGAATAGGCATGAAGCACTTCCTTTCTTCTCACAGCGCCGGCGGGTCCTCCTCCGTGGGGAAGGCGGCGATGAGCTGCCGCAGGGGCGCACTGCAGTCCCGCTCCTTCCAGACAAGGATCATTCCGGTGTGGAGACCTTCGATCTCCAGGCAGCGGAGCTCCGGGTTGTCTGCCTCAAAGATGAAGCGGTTGGAGAGGATGATGCCCCGGTGGGTGCGCAGCAGCGTCTCCATCATGGAGCGGAAACCCGGCAGCAGGGTCTGGATGCGGGGCTGGAAGCCGTGCTGGGCGCAGCGGCGGTAGACATACTCAAAGTAGGAGGCGTTCTCCGTGGGGGAGAGCATGATGAGCTCCTGCTCTCTGAGGTCCTCCATCCGCAGCGTCTCCCGCCCCGCCAGGGGATGGGAGCGGTGCATGATGGCAAGGTTCGGCACCATGACGCAGGTCTTCCAGGCAAGACCCATCCGCTCCACTACCGGCGTCTCATAGAAGCCGGTAATGGTGAGATCCAGCTCCCCGGTCTCCAGCCGCGGGAGGAGCTGGTTGGCGGGCACCACATGGTAGCTCAGCTCCACCTCCGGGCAGCGGCGGGAGAAGTTCTCCAGATACGGGGCCTCCCAGCCGGAGATCAGGGAGTCCGGCACGCCGATGGTAAAGCAGACCCGCTGGTCCTGATAGCGGCGCTCCGCCTCCTGCACGGCGGCGGTGAGGGAGCCCATGAGCCCCTGCCAGCGCTCATAGAGGTACTGGCCGGACTCCGTCAGCGTCAGATGCCCCCGGCTCCGGAGAAAGAGCGGGAAGCCCAAAGCCCCCTCCATCCCGGCGATGGATTTGCTGACAGCGGACTGGGTGGTGTGGAAGAAAGCGGCGGTGGCGGTAAAGCTGCGGAACTCCGCAGCCTTCAGGAAAAGCTGGATTTGGTTGAGGGAGAGATCAGAGAGCGGCATATCGGTGGCTCCTTTCTTACCTCTCCATTCTACAGGGAAGGGAAGAAATTCGCAAGAGGGAAGATTCCAAACAGGAATCCTCCATTCCGAAGCCTCGCTTTACAAACCGGGGGAGACCTGCTATCATAGCTTCTGTAAAGAACGCGGGGGATTGTTGGCTTCCCCGCGGATACCCTCCTCTCAAATTTCCCAAGACGAAAGCGGCCTCTTCCCGTGAGAGACCGCCTTTCGTCGTACCTGGAACCCTGACCCTGGATTAACCGAGGATACTATTTCATGAACGGAGGACGCCTATGGAACGCAAGGAACTGACCCGGAAGATCGAAGAGACTGTGGAGAGCCTCAGGGACGAGCTGGTGGCCCTGGCCTGCGACATCTTCGCCATCCCAACCCAGAACCCGCCGGGAAACAACTACCTGGAGTGTACTGCCGCCATCGGAAAATGGATGGAGCGCATCGGCATGGAGGTGGAGTTCGTGGACGTGCCGGAGGAGCGCCTTGGGGAGCTGGCCCCCCACGGGGAAGGCCTGCCCCGCCGCAGCGTCATCGGCTATCTGGGGGACCGGAACGCCCGGCCTAATATCCACTTTACCGGCCACTATGACGTGGTGCCCGAGGGCACTGGCTGGAGCACCGATCCCTACGGCTGCGAGATCCGGGACGGCAACATCTACGCCCGGGGCAGCGCCGACCAGAAGAGCGGCATCGTCTCGGAGCTCATCGCCGCCTGGGCCCTGAAGAAGGCCGGCATCCCCCTGCGGGGCACGGTCATCGCCTCTGCCACGCCGGATGAGGAGAGCGGCGGCCAGGCAGGCGTCGGGTATTTGGTGGAGCAGGGGTATCTCACGAAGGAGAGCACCGATTACTGCGTCATCACCGAGTGCCTGGACGTGGACAAGGTCTGCATCGGCCACCGGGGGACGCTTTGGTTTGAGGTCCACATTACCGGAAAGCAGAGCCACGGCAGTATGCCCAGCGAGGGCGTCAACGCCCTGGTCTTTGCACAGAAGCTGATGAACGTCATCGACAGCGACATCCGCCCCCTCATCGCCCAGCCCACGCCGCTGCCGGTGAATCCCCCGGCCTGCCGCTATACCACCCTCTCACCCACCATCCTCTCCGCTGGTTCCAAGGTGAACACCGTCCCCGGCGAGGCTGTCATCGGCTTTGACTGGCGGCTGAACCCGGAGCTCAGCGTCTCCTGGGCCAGGGAGCAGATCATCGCGGCCTGTGAGAAGGTGAAGGCGGAAATGCCCGGCAGCGACTACTCCATCCGCTACCTGGGCCAGGACAACCCTACCCTGGTGCCGGATGACACGGATCTTGTGAAGACCTTCCTCCGGAGCGGGAAGGACGTCCTGGGGAAGGACATGGAGTTCTCCGTCAGCCCCGGCATGGACGACCAGAAGTACGTGGTGCAGGTGGGGAAGCTCCAAAACTGCATCGTCTATGGTCCCGGCCGCCTGACCCTGGCCCACAAGGCTGACGAGTTCGCCAACATCCAGGAGATGCTGGACGCCGCCAAGATCATGGCCATCAGCGCCGCGGAATTGCTTTCTTAATGTATCCTGAATAATAGGAAAAGCCTTGCGGTTCAAGACATAGAAGTCCATTCGTGGTGCAATAAGTGCAGGGAAAACCGCAGGAAGCAGGCAAAAACCTTGCACCTGGAGGACAGCTCTGTATCGTTGCGGCAATGGTCAGATCAGTCTGGCGGATTTTAGGCAGCCGGTCGGCATGAATCTGAAGGAGAGCAACCGGTGGGGGAAAACGCACAGACGATCCCGTGACTGGAGATCGAGAAGCGGTACGCCGCGCTGTTTCCCAACCGCAAGGGCAATGTAGCCAAGCCGCTGCGGCTGGCCCTGGGCGCCTGCATCATTCAGGCGGTCTCCATGAGAAAACGCTGGCCTGTTCCAACACCACTTTGCCAGCTTTTTCAGATTCATAGCAGCATATTTGATACGACTCTCCCATTAAAATAAGATATTTTATACTAGTTCTTGATAAAAAGCTTTCAAAGCTTTTTATAGCGCCGCAGGCGCGTCAAGAACTTATGAGACGGCTTTTGCGGCAGACTGCCGCAAAAGGGCGACGCTGACAGCGGCGCCTTCTTGATAAAAATCAAAGATTTTTATCAAGAAAGAGTATGAATGGGAACCGCCGCGCTATGCGCGTCGGTGCGTCTCCTAAGAATCCAACGCGCCGTTGGCGCTATAAAACAAGACAATTGTCTTGTTTTTCATGGATTCTAGTATGAGTCTCACCCAGGCGGTGCCCCGGGCCAGACCTCGGTGGTGTGTATAACGCATACCGTGTTTTTCATTTTAAATCAGTATCAAAGGAGAACACAAAGAGCCCTGCCATCCGCGGGGCTCTTTGACTGTTTGCGGAAGGCAAAGGGAGGAAAACTTCCCCTCCCCCGGAAATACACGGAAAGATTGTAACCAAAGGAGCCTTGACTGGCTTTTCCGGAAAGACTATCATAATGTCTGCTGAAGAAACCGCTTTGCGGTTTCTTCGCGCGGCGGCCGCGCAATTCCATAAAAACGGCTCCTTTGCGCCGCTTTTATGGAATTCAGCCATTGCTGCAATGCGTATTTCCACGGGAGCGCCGCAGCGCTCCAGGGGAAGGTGCAAGGCTTGTGGGTATCCTCGGTTAACAGGGCAAGCACGGGTTTTCTGGGCGGAAGCGACCGACAGCTTCGTCTTCCGCCTTGCCGGGCGCTAGCCCGGCGGCTTCGTAATCCTCGCCGGCCGCTGCTTCCGCTCCCGAAAAACTCCGAAGGACTTTCCGGCGAGCAAAAATTGGCGCTGGCGAGGAAGAGGACAGCAGCGGGCTGCCGCCCACTCAGGACGAGGACGACGTCCAGCGCCGATTTGGGCCGCCGGAAAGCGTATCGGCCCTTGTCAGCCGAGGGTATCATAGGCAGTGTCCACCGTCTGCGGACGGCGGCAGTTGACTTTCCGCGCTCCGGCGCTTCCGGTATCCTATTTGCGGCAGGAGGAATTCCATGGTCTTTTCCACCCCCATCTTTCTCTTTTACTTTTTGGCGGCGACGCTGCTGGTCTATTATCTGGTGCCGAGGCGCGGCCGCAACGCGGTGCTGCTGCTCTCGTCCCTCTTTTTCTACTTCTGGGGGGAGCGGGTTTATACCGTCATCATGCTCTTCTCCACCGTCATCGACTATACCCATGGACTTCTTGTGGAGCACTGCAAGGAGAAGGGGAACCTCAAGGGGGCCAAGTGGGCCGTGGCCTCCTCCATGCTCTGCAATTTAGGCATCCTCTTCTTCTTCAAGTACTACGACTTCCTGGCGGAGAGCCTGCAGGCCATCGGCCTGGGTTTTCTCCCGGTACTGGGCATCCACCTGCCCATCGGCATCAGCTTCTACACCTTCCAGACCATGAGCTACACCGTCGATGTCTACCGGGGGGATGCCCGGGCCCAGCGGAACATCCTGAATTTCGGCACCTTTGTGACCCTCTTCCCCCAGCTGGTAGCGGGTCCCATCATCAAGTATAAGGACCTGGGGGAGCAGATCGACCGCCGGGAGTACCGGGCTGACCGATTTGCCTCCGGCGTGCAGATCTTTACCGTGGGCATGTCGAAAAAGCTGCTCCTGGCCAACAACGTGGGGCAGCTCTGGGATGTCTGCCAGGCGACGGCTATCCCCGACCTCACGGTGGCGGGGGCGTGGCTGGGGGTCCTGGCCTACACTTTCCAGATCTACTTCGACTTCTCCGGCTACTCGGACATGGCCACGGGTCTCGGGCGGATGCTGGGCTTTGAGTTCCTGCCCAACTTCAACTACCCCTATATCTCCCGCAGCATCACGGAGTTCTGGCGGCGCTGGCACATCTCCCTTTCTACCTGGTTTCGGGAGTACCTCTATATTCCCCTGGGGGGCAACCGCTGCTCGAAAGCCAAGTGGATGCGGAACCTCTTCCTTGTGTGGGCGGCCACCGGCATCTGGCACGGAGCCAGCTGGAATTTCCTTCTCTGGGGTCTCTACTTCTGGGCCTTGCTGCTGCTGGAGAAGTTCCTGCTGGCAAAGCCCCTGTCCCGTGCCCCGGCGGCGGTGGGGCATATCTATACCCTGCTCCTTGTAATGGTGAGCTGGGCCATCTTCGCCATGGAGGATTTCTCCCGCCTGGGGGCCTATCTCCGGGTAATGTTCGGCTTTGGCGGCGCGCCCCTTGCCAGCGCCACCTTCGGCTACTACTTCCGGAGCTATCTCCCGGTGCTGCTGATCGCCGCCGTGGCGTCCACGCCTCTCGCCGCCCGACTCTGGCGGAAGCTCCCGGTGCGGGCGGCCCAGATGTTGGGGACCCTCGCCATTCTGGCGGGCCTTGCCCTCTGCACCGCCTACCTTGTGGCGGGGACCTACAACCCCTTCCTCTATTTCCGTTTCTAAGGAGGTGAGCCCATGTCGAAACGCTATTCCATCTTTCTCACGGCGCTTTTCTGCGCCTTCCTAGGCGGCATGGCCCTCCTGAGCCTGCTGCTGCCCAAGGAGAGCTTCTCCGAGCTGGAGAACCGGTATTTGCAGAAGGCCCCCACATTGAGCCTTTCCGCCATCGAGAGCGGCAAGTTCATGGAGGAGGCGGAGGACTACGTCTCCGATCACATGGCGGGCCGGGATCTCTGGGTGGCCCT
The DNA here is from genome assembly GCA_016293265.1 of Oscillospiraceae bacterium. GTDB lineage: Bacteria > Bacillota > Clostridia > Oscillospirales > Oscillospiraceae > Oscillibacter. The sequence continues at coordinate 6,187 of JAEDEN010000045.1, forward strand.
GAAGGCCTGGAGCGAGCGCCTCTCCGGCAAAGGGGAGAACGAGGGAGTCTACTTCGGCAAAGACGATACCCTTCTCAATCAAGTCTCCGACCCCGATGAGACGCAGCTCAGCCAGGCCATGGATTTTCTCAACCTCCTGGCGGAGCAGTCCCCGGTGCCCACCTACTTCGGCGTCATCCCCACTTCCGCCGCCATCTGGCAGGACCGCCTGCCGGAAGGCGCTCCCACGGCGGATGAGGAAAGCGTTATCCGGGAGCTGGCAGGGGAAAGCCGGGCGCAGACCGTGGACATCTACGGCGCCCTGGCAGCCCACGCGGAGGAGGATATCTACTACCGCACGGACCACCACTGGACCAGCCTCGGGGCCTTCTACGGGGCAAACGCCATCCTGTCGGCCATGGGAAGAGAGCCGCTGGATCTCGCGGATTACACCCCCATCACGGTGTCCGACAGCTTCTACGGCACGATCTTCTCCACCTCCGGCGTCCGCTGGGTACCGCCGGACAGCATCGAAGTCTATGTGACGGAGGACGGCGTCAGCGTTACCTCTTACCCCAAGGGAGAGCCGGAGCCGGGAAAGCTCTATGATGCATCTTACCTCACAAAAAAGAATCAGTACGCCTATTTCCTGGGGGGCAACCAGCCCCTCTGCGTGGTGCGGTCCGAGAAGCCCGGGGCGGAGGGGAGGCTCCTCCTGGTGCGGGACTCCTACGCTGACAGCCTGACCCCCTTCCTGACGGAGCGCTTCCGGGAGATCCACCTCATTGACCTTCGCTACTACCGGGCGAGCCTCCAGGACTATATCCGGGAGAACGGCATTGATGAGATCATGGTGCTCTACGGCTACAGCAGCTTCACAACGGACCGCAACCTCTTTCTCCTTGCAAAATGATACGAAAACCTGAAAAGATCTTTCAAGGCGTCGATCGCGCGAAGCGCGTCCGGTTTCTATGAGATGGGCGCGCAGGTTGCACACCGCGCGTGCGCGGAGCGCACGGATTTCATGCCGGACTCCTATGAAAAGCAGGCAAAGTCTACTTTTCACAGCGCGTCAGCGCGTCGGAGCCTGTATGAGACAGCATCTGCGCTTTCAGCGGCGCCTTTCCAAGAAAAAGTGTCTGCTGGTTCTTGGAAAAAAGTATCAAAGGAAAGGATTTCATTGGAAATCCGCATAGCAAAAGCGCCGGACATCCCGTCCGGCGCTTTTCTATCTTTTGTGGGTCGTAGGTTTTTCTGATACTACTCTCCCATTAAAATAAGATGTTTTAATGGGAACCGCCGCGCTTTGCGCGTCGGTGCGTCTCATAAGAATCCAACGCGCCGTTGGCGCTATAAAAACAAGACAATTGTCTTGTTTTTAATGGATTCTAGTATGACCGCAAAATGTATGAAAAAGCCGCCCTGACTTTCGCCAAGGCGGCTTGGTGGAGACAAGGGGGATCGAACCCCTGACCTCATGACTGCCAGTCATGCGCTCTCCCAGCTGAGCTATGCCCCCGAACTCGGAACAATGATTAGTATACTTGGTCGCCCCCCAAATGTCAACATAAATTTTTTGCTTTTTCAATATTTTTTTCAGGGCTCCTGCCGGGGCCGGAAGCCCCGTCCGGAGTGCGGGCTCCGGGGGCTTCGGCACTTGAAGGAGGAGAGGGAGAATTGCCGTGATGATCCAAAACCCGGTTTCAGACAACCGGGCCCTGATTGGATGTATCACGACCCATGGCTGTGGTTTCCACACCAGGGGAAGGGAGGGATGCCGCATGAGATCCGGAGATACCCTGCTGTCGGCGGAGGGCCCCGGGCGGCGCAGTCACCTGGGAGGGGCGGTCGTCTGGCTCCTCTCCGGACCCTGGGGGGAACCAAATGAGAAAGAGCCCGCTCCTGCCACGTGCAGGGGCGGGCTCTTTCTCATGGGATGGGAAGGATGCGCTCCAGCGCTTGGAGCCAGGTCTCTCCGCTGGGGCGCTTTACCTCCAGGGACGTGAGGGCCACGGTATTCACCGCCCGGGCCTGGCTGCGCTCCGTGCCAAAGCGCCCGGCGGCGCTGAGGCAGCAGAGTTTTCCGTTCCGCTCCCCGCCGTAGAGCATCACGTGTCCGGGGAACCACAGGAGCGTTCCCGGCCGCTGCCGCCGAAGGAGGGCGCGCTTTTCCGCCAGGCTCCGGCAGGAGACATCCATGCCGCCGGGCAGCAGGGCGAGCCCTGCACTGTTCCGGGGCAGGCGGAAGCCGAAGCAGCGGAAGAGCTCCTGCACGAGGCCGGAGCAGTCCCGGCCGCCCAGCATCCCGCCCCAGCCGTAGGTCTCCCCCCGGAGGTTTTGCGCCAGGGCCCAGGCACTCTCTGGACGGTAGGGGAGATACCCCACATGGACGGGCCGGGAAATGGGGACAGCCACCGGCAGGAAGCTAAGGCGCCCGTCTGCTTCTCGGGTGGGAAAGTTCACAAGATAGCAGTCATAAAGTACCCGCCCCCGAAGGGGACGGGGCTCGTCGGGGCCGGAAAGCAGCCGCAGGCGCATCCCCAGAGACAGCTCCCGGCGGCCCGGGGCGTAGGGATCCCGGGGCAGGGCGAAGCCGCTGCCCGTCACCACCAGAAAGCGCTCCATCTCCCGGGCGGAGCACCAGTCCTCCCGGCTTCGGCAGAGGCCGATGGCGCTTACCGGCACCCAGCCCCGGGCAAAGGACGCCGCGGCGTAGTACCAGCGGCCATCCCGGCTGGGATGCAGCAGCGCCAGCGGCTCCCCGGGCAGGAGAGCCGTCTCTTGCAGGAGGTCATCGTAGCGGTCCCCCGAAATCCGGCTGACGGGCAGGTGCGTCGGCAGCAGCCGGAGGGCGCAGCGCTCCGTCACCATCCCCCAGCGGGGGAAGGCGGTTTCCGGCAGGTTGTCCGGAGCCCGGTTTTCGAGAATTGGGAACCAGTCCACGGAAGTGAGGGGCCGGGCGTCCTCATAGCAGGGTCCCTCCGGCGGGGAAAATTCCCCCATCCAGCGCCTGAGCGTCCCCCGGGGGACGCCCTCCCGCAGGGCGTCCAGGTCCCGGAGACCGACATCCTCCCCCAGGCGCAGCAGCGTTTCATTGTAGCGTTCGATGGCCCCCAGGGACATGGCGGGGCCTTCCCGGCGCGGCATGACATCCCCTCCCGAAAATGGATTCCCTGCATCCTATGTGCGCTCGCCTGCCAACATGAGGAAGCGCAAAAAGAAAGGCGGCCCGACAAGGTCGGGCCGCCTGGGGCTTTGGGGAAGGATTATGCGTAGAGGTAGCCGTAGCTCTCCCGGATGGTGAGGATCAGGGCCTCCAGATCCATGGGGAGGTCATTGTCCTGCGCGAGATCATAGTCCCGGACCTGGCCATCCAGCCGGACGCGGACCGTGAGATCGCCGGTGAAGAGGACACCGGGGTTCTCGCTGTCTTCCATATCCTCCGCCGTCTGGAAGAGGGTGAACTTATCGTGGCAGGGCTCGCTGGCGTAGGGGCAGAACTGGGTGCAGTTGCCGCACTCGTTGCACATCTTGTCCATGTGGACGATCTGGCGGCTGCCGTCGCTGAGTTCGATGGACACGTTGGCCCGGTTGGGGCAGGAGTCCACGCAGTTCTCGCAGACGGTGGCGCACTGCAGGCAGCGATCCCCCTCGCACTTTCCGGCGAAGGTCAGGATGCCCTTTTTGGCAATGGCGTCGCTGGGGGTGACGTAGGCCGCGGCGGGGATCTCGTAGGTATAGACCTCGCCGGTGACGGCCTCCGCAAAGCGGGCGGCGTCGGCAATGCCCTCCACCACCGTGGCGGGGCCGCGATGGGCGTCGCCGGCGCAGTAGACGCCGGGGACGTTGGTCTCAAAGGCCACGCCCTTGCGGCCCATCTCGATGCCGTTGGCGGTCATGAGCTCGTCGTCCACCTTCTCGCCCACGGCGGAGATCACGAGGTCGCAGGGGATGGAGAACTGTTCGCCGGACTTCACGGGGCTGCGGCGGCCGGTCTCGTCGGGCTCGCCCAGGACCATCCTGTCGCAGAGGAGCATGCCGTCCGCCTGGCTCACGGGGGCGGCCAGCTCGATGAACTGCACGCCGTCGTCCATAGCCAGCTTCAGCTCATGCTCGTCGGCGGGCATGAACTTCCTGGTCCGGCGGTAGAGGATGGCGGCCTCGGCGCCCATGCGCTTGGCGACTCTCGCGGCGTCCATGGCGGTGTTGCCTGCGCCCACCACCACCACGTGGCCGCTGAGGCAGGGCTTCACCTGGGCCTTCATCTCCTTCATCCAGCCAATGACGCCCCGGACGTTGCCGGGGATGCCCAGCTCCCCGGCCTTCCAGGCGCCGGTGGCCATCAGGATATGGGTGTAGCCCATGGCCTTCAGCTCCGCGACAGAGGGGGCGGGCGCGCCGCACTTGACTTCCACGCCGTACTTCTCCATGAGAGCGATGTCCTTGTCCAGGGCCTCGTCACTGATGCGGAAGGCGGGGATCACGTGCCGGGGCACGCCGCCGAGGCACGCCTCCCGCTCGAAGATGGTGGTCTCGATGCCCGCCCGGCCCAGGAAGTAGGCCGCCGCGATGCCGGTGGGACCGCCGCCCACGATGGCGGCGCGCTTGCCCGCGACCTTTGCGGGACGCCGGATGGAGGCCATCAGGGCCTCGTAGCCGTTCTCCGCCGCCTGGAGCTTGGCGTCCCGGATGTGGACGGCGTCCTCATAGAAGTTCCGGGAGCACTGCCCCTGACAGCGGTGGGCGCAGATGGTGCCGGTGAGGAAGGGCAGGGGGTTCTTCTCGGTGATGAGCTTCAGGGCCGGGCCGTAGAGACCCTTGCGGCAGAGCTCCAGATACTCGGGGATGTCCTGGTCGATGGGGCAGCCGCTCTGGCAGGGGGACTGGAAGCAGTCCAGCAGGGGGACGGGCTCGTCGCTCTTGCGGGAGGGCAGGGGCTTGATGGCCTTGCAGTGGTGGGGGTCGGTGCGGGCGGCCATGGCCAGGTCGGAGATGGCGGCGCTGTCCGTGCCGGAGAAGGCGCGGTACTCCATGCCCTCGGTCTCCTCCACCATCTGGCGCAGGCGGTTGTATCCGCCGGGCTTCAGGATGGTGGTGGCGGCGGTGATGGGCCAGATGCCCGCGGCGAAGAGCTTGCCGCAGTTGAAGGCGTCGGCGCCGCCGGCGAAGGAGATCCGCATCCTGCCGCCGAAGGCCCGGGAGATGCGATTGCACATCTCGATGGTCAGGGGGAAGAGGCTCCGGCCGGACATATACATCTCCTCGCCGGGGAGCTCGCCCCGGGTGGTGTCCACCGGGAAGGTGTTGGAGAGCTTCAGGCCGAACTCCAGCCCCTTCTCGTCCGCCAGGGCCTGGAGCCGGTGGAACATGGGCACGGCGTCCTCCCACTGGAGGTCCTCGTTGAAGTGGTGCTCGTCGAAGACGATGTAGTCATAGCCCATGCTGTCCAGCACGCTGCGGGCGGTGCGGTAGCCCAGGATGGTAGGGTTGCACTTAACAAAGGTGTGCAGGTGCTTCTCCGTCAGGAGGTAGCTGGCGATGCGCTCGATCTCGTCCGGCGGGCAGCCGTGGAGGGTGGAGACAGTGACGGACCGGGAGACCCGGGGGGAGATGGCCGCGATGTAGTCGCGCTCCGCCGGGAAGAGCTCCGTCAGCACGGCGAGGCATTCCTGGAACTGGGCGGTGGAGCTGGCATCCATCATATTGTCGATGTAGCGGTTGACCTTCTCGCCCTTGATGCCTTCCAGGTCGTAGCCCACGCTCATGTTGAAAACGAAGCCGTCCGGATCACCCAGGCCATAGACCTTGCTGAGGACCTTCAGCGCGCACCAGGCCTTGATGTACTCATCCTGGGCCTGGGGCACCGTGAGCTCGGTGGACCACTCCTGGTTGTAGCCCTCGTCCGCTGCCAGGATGCAGGGGCGGGGCACGCAGGCGGCCAGCTCCGCGCCGTCCATTTTCTGGACGGTCTTCACCTCGAAGAAGCGGGCGCCGGCATAGTAGGCGGCGATGATGTTCTGGGCCAACTGGCTGTTGGGGCCGGCGGCGGGGCCGAAGGGGGTCTCGATGCGCTCCCCGAAGATGGGCAGGGACTTGCCGGAGGCCCGGTAGCCCTTGTGGACGCCAAAGAGATCGCCGGTGGCGGCGTACTCCGTGACGGCCCAGTTCATCAGGGACGCAAAGGGGATGGGATACATTTTCTCAGACATGGGGTTTCCTCCTTATGTCAGTGTTCTATTGCTTGGCGATCTAAAAACTCTTTATAAAGAATCCAATCGTTGTAATGAACATTGGCATGGTTTTTGGGATCCTTCCGACCAATCTGTTCAAAGTATGCTATCAATAAAGTCTTTGCTTGACGCATGGATGCTTCATTTTGGAAGATTTCGTCGAACGGCATGCCGATGTTATGACGGGAAGAGTAAAAAACTTCACTTGCCATATGCTCTGGGTGTGAATAATGATAGTGAGTTTTTCAATAGGAAGCGAATCTCTCTTGCAACTCTGGGATCGCCATGTGCTTTTAATATTCTCTGTGGTTAAGACTGCCCCACAGCTTCTTGGCGGCCTCCAGGATGTGGGCGTTCTCGGCCTCCTCGTCGATGCCCACCAGCTCCCGGTCCTTCATGAGGAGCTTGCCGGCGGCGATGGTGGTCTCTACCTGGCGGCCGGTCATGCCGAAGATCATGTGGCCGTCGATGTTCTCGTCGGAGAAGGGGGTGAAGGGCTTGTAGTCCATGACGATGATGTCCGCCGAGGCCCCGGCCTTCAGGACGCCCAGCTCCACAGGGAAATACTTCTCGCCAATCCTGGCGTTGTTCCGGAAGAGCATATCCGTGACCTCGCACCAGCCGACATTGGGAAGGCAGTTCTGGCTCCGCTGGGAGCAGAGGGCCACCTTGAGGCTCTCCAGCATGTCATTGGTGTAGGCGTCGGTGCCCATGCCCAGAAGGATGCCCCGCTTGTGGAGCTGCAGCACCGGGCAGATGCCGATGGCGTTGCCCATGTTGCTCTCGGGGTTGTTGACCACCATGGTGCCGGTCTCCCGGATGATCTCCATCTCGGCGGTATTCACATGGATGCAGTGGCCCAGAATGGTCTTGGGGCCCAGAATGCCGTGATCCTGCAGGCGCTGCACCGGGCGGCGGCCGTAGTTTTGAAGGCTGTCATAGACGTCGTTCATACCCTCGGAGACGTGAATGTGGTAGCCGGTGCGGCCATTGTTGGCGGCCACCATCCGGTCAAAGGTCTTGTCGGAAATGGTGAAGAGGGCGTGGCCGCCAAACATGGCCGCCAGCATGGGGTCCTGATTCTTCTCGCATTCCGTGATGAAGTCAGCGTTTTCCTGGATGGCCTGCAGGCACTTTTCCTCGCCGTCCCGGTCGCTGACCTCGTAGCAGAGGCAGGAGCGAAGGCCCAGGCGCTTGCTCTCCTCCGCGATGGTGTGAAGGGTGCCGGGGATCTCGCCGTAGCTTGCGTGGTGATCGAAAATGGTGGTGACGCCCTGCTTGATGGAGTCGATGTAGAGGGCGGTGGCGGAAGCTCTCGTGCCGTCCATCATCAGGTGGCGGTCAATGGCCCACCAGGTGCCGTCCAGCACCTCATAGAAGTTGGTGGGGTTGTTGCCCA
>JAEDEN010000046.1 GCA_016293265.1 Oscillospiraceae bacterium
CAGACCCTGAAGATGTTCGTCCAGAAGAACGTGGTGGACGAGGAGGACTACGTGGACCCCGACAACGAGATGCTGGTGGACGAGGCCAAGCACATCTCCGCCAAGTACGAGGTGGGCGACATCATCAACCTGCCCGTGGACAATGTGGAGTTCGGCCGCATCGCCGCCGGCAACGGCAAGCAGGTCATCATCCAGGGCCTGCGGGAGGCCGAGCGTGGCATGGTCTACGACGAGTTCAACTCCAAGCAGCATGAGATCCTCACCGGCGTCATCACCCGCATCGACCCCCGCAACGGCAACGCCAGCCTGCGCATCGGCACCGGAACCGAGTCCACCGAGGCCCTGCTGATGGCCGGCGAGCAGGTGGACGGCGAGGAGCTCACCGAGGGGATGCACGTCAAGGTCTATGTGGTGGACGTCCGCCGCTCCACCCGCGGCCCCCAGATCCTTATCTCCCGCACCCACCCCGGCCTGGTGAAGCGCCTGTTCGAGCTGGAGGTGCCCGAGATCTACGACGGCACCGTGGAGGTCAAGTCCATCGCCCGGGAGGCCGGCAGCCGCACCAAGATGGCCGTCTGGTCCCACGACGAAAACGTGGATCCCATCGGCGCCTGCGTGGGCCCCAAGGGCCAGCGTGTGGGCGCCATCGTGGAGGAGCTCCGGGGCGAGAAGATTGATATCATCAAGTTCAGCGAAGATCCCGCCGAATACATCGCCGCCGCCCTGGCTCCCGCCGACGTGCTGGAGGTCCGCATGGCGCCGGAGGGCAAGGCCTGCCGTGTCACCGTGCCCGACGACCAGCTCTCCCTGGCCATCGGCAAGGAGGGCCAGAACGCCCGTCTCGCCGCCCGCCTGACCGGCTACAAGATCGACATCAAGCCCCGCAGCTTCCAGGAGGAGGACGAGGGCGGCGACGCCGACGCAGAATGAGGGGAAAGGTGGTCTGACCGATGCCGAACGTAAAGAAGATCCCCCAGCGGCAGTGTGTCGGCTGCCGTGAGATGAAAGACAAGAAGTCCCTGCTCCGGGTGGTCAAATCCCCCGAGGGGACGGTGAGCCTGGACTTCAGCGGCAAGAAGCCCGGCCGGGGCGCCTATGTGTGCCACGACGTTGCCTGTTTGCAGCGGGCCCGGAAATCCCGGGCCCTGGAACGGGCCTTTGAGACGCAGATCCCTCCCCAGGTCTACGACGCCATGGAGGCGGAGCTGGGAGGTGCCAAATGACCGTCAGCCCTGTTTTATCCCTGCTGGGCCTGGCCCTGCGGGGCGGTAACCTGGCCGTGGGGGAAGAACCGGTGGAGGCTGTGGCCCGGGCCCGGGACGCAAGGCTCCTGATCCTGGCCTCCGACGCGGCGGATAACACCCGCCGCAGAGTCAGCCACTTTGCCGACGCCGGTGCCTGCATCTGGATCCGTGTCCCCTTCACCAAGGAGGAGCTCGGCCGGGCCGTGGGCCGCGGCGGCGTAGCCGTGTGCGCGGTGACGGATGTGGGCCTGGCGGCCGCCATCGCCCACCGCCTGGCGGAAGCGGATCCCCTCCGCTTTGACGAGACCGCCCGGCGCCTGGACCTGAAGGTCCAGAGGGCGGCGGAGCGCCGCCTGGAGCAGCGCAACCACCAGCGGAATGTCCGCACCGGCAAGTACCAGTCCCAGCGGAAGGCCGCAAATGCGGCCCGGCCCCAGGGGCAAAAGAAGGCGGAGGCGCCTGCTTCCCCCGGGAAGGGAGCTCCCTCCCCCAAGGGCAGCCGTCCTTCCAGAGACAACCGCCCGAAATCCAGAACAAACGAAAACCGCTTCGCCCACAGCCGCCCCGTGAAAAAGGGCAAGGGCTCCTATAAAAAGGCCCGGGGCTGAGCGTCCATATCCACGCAGTTTCCGAAAATTTTCCCCGGTCCCGGGTGTATCCGAAAACCGTCAGAGCCCCTTTTGGCAGTTTCCGGATGCCCCCGCAGGCCGGTACAGAACGAGGTGTTTTTATTGGGTAACGAAAAATACAGGGTCCACGAGGTGGCAAAGGATTTTAACCTGCCCACCAAAACCATTACCGAGATTCTGACCAAATATGTGGCCGCTCCCAAGAACCACATGCAGGTGCTCACCGACCATGAGCTGTCCGTGATCTTTGACTATCTCACGGCCAACAACCAGGTCTCCAGCATCCAGGTCATCTACGCTGACTCCTTCCAGGAAAAGAAGGAGGCTCCCAAGGCCGCCCAGCAGCCCCAGGCCGCTCCCCAGCCTCAGCAGCAGTCCCAGCAGCCCCAGCAAAAGCAAAAGGCCGCTCCCCAGCAGCCCCAGCAAAAGCAGCCCCAGGCTGCTCCCCAGCAGCAAAAGCAGCCCCAGGCCGCTGCTCCCACCACCCGCGTCCCCCAGAAGAAGATCGTGGACACCCGCAAGGGCGGCGACGTGAACCTGGCCAAGTACGACGAGCGCCTGGAGGACCTGGGCGGCGAGCGCGGCGCACGGATGCAGCAGCGCGGCGGCAAGGAGAAGTTCCGCAGCGCAAACCAGCGCAGGGGCGCCCCCATGACCAACAAGCGCCGCCAGGACGAGGCGGAGAAGATGCGCCGCCTCCAGCTTGAGATCGCCAAGAAGGCCCCCGTCAAGGTCCAGATCCCCGACGAGATCTCCGTGGGCGAGCTGGCCTCCCGCATGAAGAAGACCGGCGCAGAGGTGGTCAAGAGCCTGATGAAAAACGGCATCATGGCCTCCCTCAGTCAGCTCATTGACTTTGACACCGCCGCCATCATCGCCGAGGAGATGGGCTGCAAGGTGGAAAAGGAAGTGGTGGTCACCATCGAGGAAAAGCTCATCGACGCCCGGGAGGACCGGGAGGAGGAGCTGGAGCCCCGCGCCCCCGTGGTGGTGGTCATGGGCCACGTGGACCACGGCAAGACCTCCCTGCTGGACACCATCCGCAACACCTCCGTGGCCGCCGGAGAGGCCGGCGGCATCACCCAGCACATCGGCGCCTACCAGGTGCAGGTGAACGGCAAGCCCATCACCTTCCTGGATACCCCGGGCCACGAGGCCTTTACCTCCATGCGCGCCCGCGGCGCCATGGTCACCGACATCGCCATTTTGATGGTGGCCGCCGACGACGGCATCATGCCCCAGACCATTGAGTCCATCAGCCACGCCAAGGCGGCGGGCATCCCCATCATCGTGGCCATCAACAAGATCGACAAGTACGGCGCGGACCCCGACCGCGTCATGCAGCAGCTCACCGAGCACGGCCTGGTTCCCGAGGACTGGGGCGGCGATACCATCTGCTGCAAGGTTTCCGCCAAGAAGAACATCGGCATCGACAACCTGCTGGAAATGGTCACGCTGACCGCCGAAATGGCGGAGCTGAAGGCCAATCCCAACCGCGCCGGACAGGGCACCGTCATCGAGGCACGGCTGGACAAGGGCCGCGGCCCCGTGGCCACCCTCCTGGTGCAAAACGGCACGCTGAAGCAAGGCGACGTCATCATCGCCGGCACCGCCGTGGGCCGCGTGCGCACCATGCTGGACTACCGGGGCAACCGCCTCACCCAGGCAGGCCCCTCCGTCCCCGTGGAGATCGCGGGCCTGTCCGAGGCTCCCACCGCCGGCAGCCCCTTCTTCGCCGTTGCCGACGAGCGCATGGCCCGGGAGCTGGTGGAGCAGCGCAAGGCCGAGGAGCGGGCCAAGGCCAACGCCCCCATCCAGAAGGTCTCCCTGGAGAACCTCTTCGACCAGATCCAGGCCGGCGAGCGCAAGGAGCTGGCCCTCATCGTCAAGGCCGACGTCCAGGGCAGCGTGGAGGCCGTGAAGGCCTCCCTGGAGAAGCTCTCCAACGACGAGGTCAACGTCCGCGTCATCCACGGCGGCGTGGGCGCCATCAACGAGTCCGACGTGATGCTGGCCGCTTCCTCCAACGCCATCATCGTGGGCTTCAACGTCCGGCCCGACGCGGCTGCCCGGGACGGCGCCGCCCGTCAGAATGTGGATATGCGGATGTACCGCGTCATCTACGACTGCATCAACGAGATCGAATCCGCTATGAAGGGTATGCTGGCTCCCAAGTACCGGGAGGTCATCCTGGGCCACGCCCAGGTCCGGGAGACCTACAAGGTCTCCAGCGTGGGCACCGTGGCCGGCTGCTATGTCCAGGACGGCAAGATCGTGCGCAACTGCTCCATCCGCCTGGTGCGGGACGGCATCGTGGTCCACGAGGGCGCCCTGGCCTCCCTCCAGCGTTTCAAGGACGCCGTCAAGGAGGTCAACGAGAACTACGAGTGCGGCCTGACCATTGAGAAGTTCAACGACATCAAGGAAGGCGACATCGTGGAGGCCTACACCATGGAGGAGATCCCCCAGTAAGCGCAGACGGCACATTTCCCCAGCAGCTTTCCGGGCGGCGACGGCGTCGCCGCCCGGTTTTCTGACCAGCAGGAGCAGGCAGGCCGCCGGGCGGCGTTTTCACGTCCGCCATGACCGGCGGAGCCGTTTTCCCTGCCCCTTCCCATCCACACGAAAAAGGAGTGAATCCTATGGCCTCTAACCGTATCGGCCGCATCAACGAAGAGATCCAGCGGGAGCTGAGCGACCAGCTCCGCCGCCTGAAGGACCCCCGGGTCTCCGCCACGGGCATGGTCTCCATCACCCGGGTGGACACCACCGGCGACCTGCGCTATTCCCGCATCTATATCAGCTGCCTGGACAAGTCCCAGGAAAAGGACGTGATGAAGGGCCTTCGCTCCGCCTCCGGCTTTTTGCGCCGGGAGCTGGGCCGTACCCTGCAGCTTCGCTACACCCCGGAGCTGCAGTTCATCGCCGACGACTCCATCCAGTACGGCGCCCACATCCTGGAGGTTTTGCGCCAGGCGGAGCGCCAGGATGAAGGCAAGGCGGAGGAATAAGGTATGCTGAGCGTAACAGAAGCCGCCGGCCGGCTCCTTTCCTTTGATAACGTCCTCATCCTGACCCATGTCCGTCCCGACGGGGACACCGTGGGCTGCGCGGGGGCGCTGTGCGCCGCGCTGCGGAATGCGGGCAAGACCGCCTATCTCCTGCCCAATCCCGGCCTGACGGACACCACCGCCCCCTTCTTTGCCCCCTACGCCGCGCCGGAGGGCTTCCTGCCGGAAAGCGTTGTCTCCACCGACATCGCAACCACAGGCCTCCTGCCGGATAACGCAAAGGCCTACGCCCAGCGCATCGACCTTGCCATCGACCACCACGCCTCCTTCGAGCATTTTGCGAGGGAGAACATCGTCCGCCCCCAGGCCGCCGCCTGCGGCGAGCTGATGTACGACATTCTCTCCGCCATGGGCCAGGTAACGCCGGAGATTGCACGCCTCCTCTACCTGGCCATCTCCACGGACACCGGCTGCTACGCCTATGCCAACACCACCGCCTACACCCATGCCGTCACGGCGGCCCTGATGGAAACAGGCATCGACGTGGCCCCCATCAACAAGGTGTTTTTCCGCACCAAGACCCGCCGCCGCATCCAGCTGGAATCCGCCATGATCGCAGGCTGTGAGTTCTACGACCGTGACCGGGTGGCCATTCTCTCCGTTCCCATGGAGCTTATGGAGCGCATCGGCGCCACGGAGACCGACGCCGAGGACCTGAGCGCCCTGGGCGGGCAGATCGAAGGGGTGGACTGCGCCGTGACCATGCGGGAGCTGCGCAGCGGCGTGTGGAAGCTCTCCCTGCGCACCGGGCCGCGGGTGAATGCCACCCGTGTCTGCGCCCGGCTGGGCGGCGGCGGGCACCCTGCCGCCGCGGGCTGCACGGTGGAGGCTCCCCGGAGCGAGGTAAAGAACCTGATCCTGCAGGCCATCGCCGCCGAGACGGCGGACTTCCAGCGCTGAGGGACACCGCCATGCCAAACGGAATCGTCATCATTGATAAGCCCGCCGGCTGGACCAGCATGGACGTGTGCGCCAAGATCCGGGGCATCCTGCGGGAAAAGCGGGTGGGCCACGGCGGCACCCTGGACCCCATGGCCACCGGCGTGCTGCCGGTCTTTGTGGGCCAGGCCACCCGGGCGGTGGAATTTGCCGAAAACAGCCGCAAGGAGTACGTGGCGGGGCTGCGCCTGGGCCTTGTGACCGACACCCAGGACACCAGCGGCCAAACCCTGGAGGCCCGCCCCGTCACCGCCTCCAGGGCCGGCGTAGAGGCCGCCTTCCAGGCCTTTTTGGGGGAGATCCGGCAGGTTCCCCCCATGTACTCCGCCGTGAAGATCGGCGGTCAAAAGCTCTGCGACCTGGCCCGGAAGGGACAGACCGTGGAGCGCAAGCCCCGCTCCATCACCATCTATGAGCTGGAGCTTCTGGAGCAGCAAAGCAGCACGGATTACCTCTTCCGCTGCGTCTGCTCCAAGGGCACCTATATCCGCACCCTCTGCCACGACATCGGCGCCCATCTGGGCTGCGGCGGCGCCCTCTTTTCCCTCCGCCGCACCATGGCCGCCGGATTCACCCTGGACCGGGCCGTAACGCTGGAGGACGTGCAGCAGCAGGGAGAGGCCCTGCTCCTGCCCACCGACCGCTTTTTTGACGCCTGCCCCGCCCTGCACCTGGACACCCCCCGGCTGGACAAGCTCTGCCGCTGCGGCAATCCCCTGCACCTGGGCGGTGTGAAGAACGGCACCTACCGGATCTACGGTGTGAACGGCGACTTTTTGTGCCTCTCCCGGGCGGAGAACGGCACGCTCACATCCCTGAAAAACTTCTTTGGAGCGTAAACTATGTCCACAAAAGAGAGAGTGATTGCCCTGGGCTTCTTTGACGGAGTCCACCTGGGCCACGCCGCGCTGCTGCGGCGGACCGTGGAGGAGGCTGCCCGGCGCGGCGCCACGGCCGCGGTATTCACCTTTGACCGCCCGCCGAAAGAGGTGGTCACCGGCGTCCCCTGCCCCCTCATCGCCTCACCGGAGGACCGGCGGGGCCTGGTGGAGAGGCTCTTCGGCATCAAGGACGTCCTCATGGTGCCCTTTGACGACGAGATGCGCACCACCTCCTGGTCCGATTTCGTCACAAAGATCCTGGTGGAGCGCTACCACGCCGTCCATCTGGTGGCCGGACACGACCACCGCTTCGGCCACAAAAACGAAGGGACGCCGGAGCTTCTGGCGGAAAAATGCCGGGAGCTGGGCCTTGGCTGCGACATCATCCCGAAAGTGGAGCTGGACGGCATCACCGTCAGCTCCACCTATATCCGCAGCCTTGTGGGCATGGGCCAGATGGAGCGGGCCGACCGGTTTTTGGGCCACCCCCATGTGCTGACCCAGGTGGTGCGCCACGGCCGCCGCATCGGCCACACCATCGGCGTGCCCACGGTGAACCTGGTGGTGCCTCCCCATGTGCTGGTCCCCAGCCACGGGGTCTATGTCACCCAGGTCATTCTGCCGGGAGGCCAGCGCTACCCCGCCGTCACCAACGTGGGCACCCGCCCTACGGTGAACAACGGCACGGATATCACCGTGGAGCCCTGGCTCCTGGGGTTCGACGGCGACCTCTACGGCCAGAAGGTGCGGGTGGAGTTCTACCGCCGGCTCCGGGACGAGATCCGTTTCGACTCCCTGGACGCCCTGCGGACCCAGATTCAGCGGGACGCGGAGGCCACGCGGCGGTATTTTGAAGCAGATTGACAAAAAGGACGGCCACAGGCCGTCCTTTTTCACGCTTGCCAAGCATTTCGGAGAAAGGCTGCCCTGGCCCTGCCGGCCGGGACAGCCTTTTTCCCCTCCCCTTTCAAAGGAGGGCCGCGATGGCCCACACCAGGCCGATGATGGCCCCGCCCATCAGGGTGTACACCAGGGGATTCACCTCCCGCCGGGTCCGGCGGCGGCTGCCTGCGGCGTATTCCCGGGCCACCCGCCGGGCCTCCTCCACCAGCTCCCGGGCCGTGACGCCCTCCTCCGCCGCGTTGCTGCGGACGATAAAGATGGCCTGCTCGAAAAAGCGCCGGTCCGGGGAATCCACCACGACCACCCGCTTGGAACCGCCTTTCACCATGCTCACTGCCTCCTTGTGCTGTTCTTCCCTTCCATTGTTCCGCACCGGAGGAAAAATTATGCGCTCCTCACACCGCTTTTGTCTCCTCCCCGGGGCAGTACAGCACCTGAATGCCGCAGTCGTCCTCCCCCTTTCTCCTGCTGACGCTCTCCCCCAGGATCAGCCCCGCCAGGGTCTGGGGGTCCTCCCCATTCCACCCGGCCAGAAGATTTTGCAGCCACTCGTCCCGTCCGGCGTCCACCACGCCGTCGCTTACCATCACGATGAAGCTCCCCCCTTCCAGGGGCACCTTCGTCATGTCCGGCGGCGCGGGGGTGCCCCGCAGGCCCACCGGCAGGCTTGTCCCGGCGATGCGCCGCACATTTCCCCCCTTTTTCAGATAGCTGGGCGCCGCGCCGTATTTGTAAAGCACCGCCTCGCCCCCCGCCGGGTCAAAGACGCACAGGTCCACCGTGGTGAAGCTGCCGCTCTCCGCCCCCCGCAGGGCCATGGCGGAATTCAGGGTCTGCAGCGCCGCCTCCGCCGCAATGCCCGCCTCCAGGAACTGGCGCAGAAGACGGCAGGTAAGGGCGGATTCCTTCCGGGCGGCCTCACCGCTGCCCATGCCGTCGGAGAGCAGGAGGCACCACTTCCCCTCCTCTGTGCGGAAGGAGAGGACGGTGTCTCCGCACACGCTCTCCCCCGCCTTGGGCCGAAGGGCCGCTCCCACCCGGCACTCCGGTCCCCGGGCAGACACGGCCGCCGTCTCCCCCAGGGTGGCCGCCGTGGCGGTGAGAAGCTCGGAAAGCTGGGCGTACTGCCCCCGGGCGCTGCGGCGGGTCTCCTCCAACTGCCGCCGGTACTGGCGGCGCAGCAGGTAGGCGGAAAGCTCCCCGCTCACCGCCGTGATGAACTCCGTCAGGTGGATGCAGCGGTCCGCAAAGTGCCGCGGAAAGTCCTTGGCCAGGGCACGTCCCCGCTCCAGGATGAAGGGGGTGGCGTCGTTGAGGGCGTTGAAGGTCTCGGTATACTCCTTCTGCCAGCAAAGCTGACACAGCGCACACTCCCGGCAAACCCGCTCCGCCGCCCGGTCAAAGATGATGGCGGGGTTTTCCTCCGTGGCCTGGGGCACACCGCGCCCGCAGCTGTCGTAAAGGTCCCGCAGGGCCTGTGCGGCCCCCTCCAGCCGCCGCTTGAAGGAGACGGCGGCTTCCGCCGCTTCCGCCCGCTTCACCCGCTTGCCTCCGAACAGCCGCCCCGGCAGCAGCAAAAAGCCCAGGGCCCCCAGGGCCGTCTCCAGCAGGAGCGGCAGGGCCAGCGCCTCCCGGGAGGGCAGCGCCGCCATGGCCGCGGCCGCGAAAAAGCCCCCGGCTGCCCTTACCCGGCGGCGGCCGCTCTGGCTGCCTGCCGCCAGGCCACCCAGGCCCAAGGCCGCCGTGAATACGCCGGTGCCGCAGCAAAGGTCCGCCACAAGCCCCAACCCCAGGCCCGCCGACGCGCCGGTGACGCTTCCCCGGTCATAGGCGATGTAAAGGAGCAGCAGGCACAGGAGGCTCCGTCCCAGGGAGGCTCCCAGCACCTCCACCTCCTGCAGGCCCAGGCACAGCGCCGCCCCCAGGAGCAGCACACCGTCCACGGCTCCCTCCTCCCGGTGCAGCATGGGCCGGAAGAACCAGGCGGCGGCCCCGGTAAGGCCCGCGCCGGCGATACAGGGGGCCAGGTCCTCCAGAGGGGAGAGGGACTGCACCACGTAGATGCCTCCCACCGCCAGGCTCAGCACCGCCGCTGTCAGGGCCGTGGCCTTTGGTCCCGACAAAATCCCCTGTCCCCGGAAGGTGGTGGCCGCCGTGTAGATCAGGATGGCGATGGCAAGATGAGGCAGCGCCTGGGCAAAGCTCAGGAAGAGAAAGGCCCCCGCCGCCGTGCCCAGCAGGGCGGCAAGGCCGCCGCTCCCGGCCCCCGCCGCCGACAAAAAGCCCAGGGCAAAGGGGGCATAGCCCCCGGGAGTGGTGACGGCGGTCAGGGCCGCCGCCAGAAACGCGCGGACACCCAGCAGCCTGGGGTCCATCTGGGCGGGTATGCTTTTGTGGACCATAAGACTTGTCCCTCCTGGTGGTATCATTTTCCACCAGTGTAGCCTGCCGGGCCTGAAAAGGCCGTCGGGAAAAGAGGAGGGGCCTTTTCCCTGGGGAGATCCCGCCGGAGCTGCCTTCCCCGTCCATTTTCGGTGCAAAAAAACAGGCCACCCTTTGGGGTGACCTGTTTTCATGGAGCGGGCAACGAGGCTCGAACTCGCTACCTCCACCTTGGCAAGGTGGCGCTCTACCAGATGAGCTATGCCCGCGTCAACGTTGGTTATAATACCAGACCTAATCCAATTTGTCAACGCTTTTTTCGAAATTTTCCGAAGTTTTTTCCTGACCGCCCGTTTCGGCCCCCTCCATGCCTTCCCCCTGCTCCGGAGTCTCCCCCATTGCATCCAGGGGCTCCTCCGGCGCAGGAGCATCCAGCAGGAATTCCACCAATCCGGCGTTCTCCACCGTGGGATAGTAATTCACCGCCCAGTAAGGGGCGTCCTCAATGCCCTGGGCCGCACGCAGCTCCGCCATGGCGGTCTCCACGGCCTCACGGCTGTCCCCGTCCCAATAGCCGATGCGCACGGCCAGCTCCTCCTTCTCCCCTGCCAGGGCCCCCTCCAGAAGGCTGTAGACGGCCTCGGTGCTGGTGGCGTTCACAACGGCCTTGACCTGCTCCGCCGTGCGGCGGTAGCTGATGGCAAAGTCGATCTCATAGTAGCCCCGCTGGGGATGGGCGGAAGAGGTGATATACTCCACGGCGTAGGCCCCCATGGGCGTCTCCTGGCGCACCTCGCTGGTGGCCTGCTGCAGCGTCTCGGCAACAGTCACGTCATCGGTGAAATTATACAGCCGCAGGGTAGCGCTCTCCGTGTGCTGGCTGATGAGGAGCAGAATGTCGTTGACGATGTCCTGCCGGTTCTCCGCCCGCAGGGTGCCGGCGGCCTCGCTCTCCCAGAACTTGCGGGTATGGGGCTCCGCCGTGGTGTAAGTACGCTCCAGAAGGGAGGCGCAGCCGGAAAGCAGCACAGACGCCGCCAGCATGGCAGCCAGCATAAAGATCCGCCCTCTTTTCACAGGATGCGCCTCCTTTCCCAACTTACATTCCAAGCTCCTCGTCCACGAGGATGATCTCCGTCTCAAAGGCCATCATGGGGCCCCAGAGCACCACCAGCCCCCGGCAGATGCGCTCGGGGCTGGAACAGTCATAGCAACAGTCGCCCTTAACGGCACAGGGGGTCTTTTTCCCCAGGCGCACCGCGTTTTTCGGCGCGGCGATGTTCCGGGCCCGCCACAGGGCCTCCTCACAGGTGGGGGCCAGCTTATTGCGGCCGATGACGAAATACACCTTCTCATGGCCGTACAGGGTGGAGGCGACGCGGTTGCCGGCGCCGTCGATGTTGACGATCTCGCCGGTCTCCGCAAGGCCGTTGGCGGAGGTCAGGTAGACCTTGGCGGTCATGGCGGCCTCCCGCTCCCCGGGGCCGCCCACCCAGTGCCAGTGGATGTCGTTGTGCCGGGCAAGGCGGTCGTAAAGGCCCATCTGCTGGATGGTCTGTGATCCGCCCACGCCCACGGTGGTCCCGTCGATGGCGCCGTCCAGATAGTCGGCGGCCTCCTCCTTCGTCGCAAAGATCCTGACGCGGTAGCCCCGCTTTTCAAGGCTGGCGGCGGCTCTTTCCAGTTTTTCCATATGGATGTCCTCCTTTTTGATTTGCCGGGGCGCCCCCGGGAAAACAGGTTTACAGGATCTCCAGCTGCTGCTCCTCGCTGTCCTCCTGGCGCAGCAGGGCGCCGGCGGCGGGGAGGGAGCGGACCCGGTAACGGCTTTGATTGGAGATGGGCGTCTGCGCCAGGGGCCTGGCGGTCTCCAGGCGGTATTTGGGCTTCAGGGTCATGACGCCCACGCCCTGGGCGGAGCGGGTGGCCTTGGGGGCCAGCAGCGCGGTGTTGAAAATGAGGGCCCGGGGCTCCGTGGAGTAGACGGCGACCTCCGTTTCCTCCTCCACCCGGAGGATACAGGCAAGGGGAGCCTTATCGGAATAGGCGCCGGTGAGCTTGCGGCGGTTGGAGGTGGTCTGGTAGGCCTTCAGCTCCACTCTGGCGGCGCGACCGTTTTCAAAGAAGAAGAGGAGGGAGCCGGTATAATCCCCCGGAAGGACTCCAAAGATGACGTTCTCGCCGCTGTCCATTTTCAGCTTGCCGGGGAGGTAGTCTCCCAGGAGGCTGGCCTTGGTGTCCTCAAACTCCCCAAGGCGGGTCTTGTAGACCTGGCAGCGGTCCGTGAAGAACATGATCTCGGCGTTGGAGGTGGTCTCAAAGCTCTGGCGGAGGCTGTCTCCCTCCTTGAACTTCTGCTCCCCGCTCATCCGCAGGGACTGGGGGGTGATCTTCTTGAAATAGCCCTCCCGGGAGAGGAACACATGGACGGGATACTCCGCCGGAGCTTCCTCCTCCACCTCCGTTTCGATCTCATGGGCATAGACAATGGTGGTCCTCCTGGGCTCGCCGTACTTTTTGGCCACGGCGGTGAGCTCGTCCACGATGATCTTTTTCACCCTGCGGGGGCTCTGGAGGGTGTCCTCCAGGTCGCTGATCTCCTCCTGCAGGGCGGAGGTCTCCTCCACCCGCTTCAGAATATATTCCCTGTTGATGTTGCGCAGCTTGATCTCCGCCACATACTCCGCCTGGACCTGGTCGATGCCAAAGCCGATCATCAGGTTGGGGATGACCTCGGACTCCGCCTCCGTTTCACGGATGATGCGGATGGCCTTGTCGATATCCAGCAGGATCCGCTTGAGGCCCTTCAAAAGGTGCAGCTTTTCCCTGCGCTTGTTCAGCACAAAGAAGATCCGCCGGCGCACGGACTCCGTCCGCCAGGCCGTCCACTCCTCCAGGATCTGCCGCACGCCCAGGACCCGGGGCATCCCGGCGATCAGGACGTTGAAGTTGCAGGGGAAGGAATCCTCCAGGGTGGTCTGCTTATAGAGGCGGGCCATGAGCTTATCGGGATCCGCCCCCCGCTTCAGGTCGATGGTGAGCTTCAATCCGGAGAGGTCCGTCTCGTCCCGCATATCGGCGATCTCCTTGGCCTTGCCGGCCTTGATGAGCTCCGCCACCTTATCCAAAACGGCCTCCACGGTGGTGGAGTAGGGGATCTCGTAAATTTCGATGAGGTTCTCCGCCTTCACATAGCGGTACTTGGCCCGCACCCGGACGCTGCCCTTGCCTGTCTCGTAGATTTCCCGGAGGGCGGCGCTGTCGGCGATGAGGTCGCCTCCGGTGGGAAAATCCGGGGCCAGCAGCGTTTCAAAAAGGTCGCACTCCGGGTTTTTCAGGTAGGCGATGGCAGTGTCGCAGACCTCCTTCAGGTTGAAGCCGCAGAACTGGGAGGCCATGCCCACGGCGATGCCGCTGTTGGCGGAAACCAGAATGTTGGGAAAGGTGGTGGGCAGGAGGGCGGGCTCCTTCATGGTGTTGTCGTAGTTGTCCACAAAGTCCACGGTGTCCCCGTCGATGTCCCGGAAGAGCTCCCCGCAGATGGGGGTGAGCTTCGCCTCGGTGTAACGGGGGGCGGCCCAGGCCATATCCCGGGAATAGGCCTTGCCGAAGTTGCCCTTGGAGTCCACAAAGGGCGTCAGCAGGGCGCCGTAGCCCTT
>JAEDEN010000141.1 GCA_016293265.1 Oscillospiraceae bacterium
TTGGCTGGGAAGAATGTCAGAAAAAGAAAAACAAAAAAAGAAGGTTTTTGCTATGAAAAATGTCAATTACGAGGATTTATTCCAGCGCATCCGGGCGTTGACGGAGGATGTGCCCTATCTGACCGCAAATCTTGCCAATACATCCGCCCTGCTATGGGAAATGCTGCCGGATCTCAATTGGGCGGGCTTCTACCAGCTGACGGATGAGGCGCTGGTGCTGGGACCCTTCCAGGGAAGACCCGCCTGCATCCGCATTCCCGTGGGCAAGGGCGTCTGCGGCGGCGCGGTGAAGGAAGGAAAAACTTTGCGGGTGGAAAACGTTCACGCCTTTCCGGGGCACATTGCCTGCGACAGCGCCTCCAATTCGGAAATCGTGATTCCGCTGTGGAAGAATGGGGAAATCTGGGGCGTGCTGGATCTGGACAGCCCCCTGATCGGCCGCTTTTCGGAGGAAGATCAGCAGGGACTGGAAAACGCAGCCAGGGCAATTGAGGCCTTTCTTTGATCTGCCTATTGACAAGGTAGGTAAGATGTGGTATGCTCCCTACAGAGTTACTAGGGAATGCAATTCCCCTAAAACCACAGGAGGTTTTCATTTATGACTGTTTATGTTGACAACGCGGCAACGACCAAAATGAGCCAGACGGCCATCGATGCCATGCTGCCCTATATGACCACCATTTACGGCAACCCCTCCAGCCTGCACACCGTGGGTCAGGAAGCCAGGGAAGCACTGGATGCCGCCCGCCAGACCGTTGCCGACTGCCTGGGCTGTGAGCCCCGGGAGATCATTTTCACCTCCGGCGGCAGCGAGGCCGACAATCAGGCCATTGTCTCCGCCGCCCGGCTGGGGGAGAGAAAGGGCAAAAAGCACATCATCTCCACCGCCTTTGAGCACCATGCCGTGCTGCACACCCTGAAAAAGCTGGAAAAGGAAGGCTTTGAGGTAACCCTGCTGGACGTGCGGGAGGGCCACAATGTGACTGCCCGGCAGGTGAAGGATGCCATCCGCCCCGATACCTGCCTGGTCACCACCATGTATGCCAACAACGAAATCGGCTCCGTGCTGCCCATCGCCGAGATCGGCGCCGTCTGTAAAGAAGCCGGTGTGCCCTTCCACACCGACGCGGTGCAGGCGGTGGGCCACCTGCACATCAACGTGAAGGAGCAGAACATCGATATGCTCAGCCTGTCCGCCCACAAGTTCCACGGCCCCAAGGGTGTGGGCGCCCTGTATGTGCGCAAGGGCTTCCCCCTGGTAAACGTGATCGAGGGCGGCGCCCAGGAACGGGGCAAGCGGGCCGGAACGGAAAACATTCCCGGAATCTGCAGCATGGCCGCCGCCATGAAGGAGGCCTGCGACCACATCGACGAGAACGCCGCAAAGGTTTCCGCCATGCGGGACAAGCTCATCGAGGGCCTGAGCAAGATCCCCCACTGCGCCGTCAACGGCGATCTGAAAAACCGGCTGCCCGGCAATGTGAGCTTCTGCTTTGAGGGCATTGAGGGTGAGAGCCTGCTGCTGCTGCTGGATGCCAAGGGCATCTGCGCTTCCTCCGGTTCCGCCTGCACCTCCGGCTCCCTGGATCCCAGCCATGTGCTGCTGGCCATCGGCCGGGTGCACGATGTGGCCCACGGCTCCCTGCGTTTGAGCCTGTGTGAGTGGAACACCATGGAAGAGATGGACTACATTCTGAAGGAAGTTCCGGAAGTGGTCCAGTACCTGCGTAATATGTCCCCGGTGTGGAGAGATCTGCAGACCGGCAAGAGAGCATACATTCTGTAATTTGGAGGAATCAAAAAATGGCACTTTACAGTGAAAAAGTTATGGATCACTTCACCCACCCCCGCAATGTAGGCGTGATCGAGGACGCCAACGGCGTAGGCGAGGTGGGCAACGCCAAGTGCGGCGATATTATGAAGATCTACCTGAAGATCGAAAACGACATCATCGTGGATGTCAAGTTTGAGACCTTCGGCTGCGGCAGCGCCATCGCTTCCTCTTCCATGGCCACTGAGATGATCAAGGGTAAGTCCATTCACGAGGCCATGCAGCTGACCAACAAGGCGGTTGCCGAGGCGCTGGACGGCCTGCCCGCCCACAAGCTCCACTGCTCCGTTCTGGCCGAGGAAGCCATCAAGAACGCGCTGAAGGACTACTACGACCGCAACGGTCTTCCCTACGACGAGAAGGATTTCCCCGACTGCGCGCACTGCGGTCACTGCGACTGATATGATTGTATCGACCAAAGGCCGCTATGCCCTGCGGGTGATGCTGTGCTTTGCCCAGCGGGGCGGGGAGGAGTACATCCCCATTAAGGAGATCGCGGAAAAAGAGGGTATCTCCTTAAAGTATCTGGAATCCATCATGACGGTGCTTTCCAAAGGCGGTCTGGTGGATGCCGTCCACGGCAAGGGCGGCGGCTACCGGCTGAACCGCAGGCCGGAGGACTACACCGTCGGCAGCATTCTCAAGCTGACCGAAGGGGGTCTCACCGCCGTGTCCTGCACCTCGGAAGGGCCTGCTGCCTGCTCCCGCAGCTCCTGCTGTGAGACAAGGCCCATGTGGGATAAGCTGGACAAGATGATCGATGATTTCTTTGAAAGCATCACCCTGGCGGATCTTCTGAAGGAAAGCGATTCCGGAAAAGCTGAATAAG
>JAEDEN010000003.1 GCA_016293265.1 Oscillospiraceae bacterium
CCTGCAGAGAGGGATAGACATGATTAAGTGATATTGTGCAGAATGCATGGCCTCTCTTATGGAAAGAAAACTCACCATGTTCAATAAACAGGGGAAAATAGATGCAAAAGAATATCGCTATATACAGAAGCATAGACACATGGCTTGAGAAGCAATACGCGCAATTGGGATTGACTGGACTTCAGGCATCCGCAATTATGGTTCTGTTAGATGCCCATAAGATATCACAAAGTGAACTTGCCGATGAGCTTGGCGTAGGGAAGAGTGCCGTCTCAAAAGTGTCCAGTAAACTTTTGGAATTAGGCTACGCTGAGCGGCGACGGAGACGGAAAGATAAGCGACTTCATTTGCTATGCCCGACCCAGAAAGCTGCTCAACTCAGTCCTCAGTTGTTCGCTATTCAGGACCGTCGATAAATCTCAACTTGTTGATATTCGGACGATCAAGATAGACGAGAAACTGCCCCCCATTGACAGATGGTTTAGCTATCTGAGTCAAGTCAAAAACCCATATTGTGTCAGAGTAGGGGATATGGCGGTAAAGCTCAGCTTTCCTGACGAGCATTGATTTAACCGCTCACCCCGTTCATAGGTAAAATTGTGTCAATCGGGAGTGAATATGATTGTTTAGTCCAAACAGTATCCCGATGCAAAGGCGGCCCACTGAAAAGTGGGCTGCCGTAATTTCTCGGAGAAAAGTGTATGTCTAACTTGACACAACCAGAGGGCTTCGTCACCGGTATGGCGGCCAAAATGTTCACCGTGGCCGGGCCCGTCATCGTATTCGGAACGCTTGCATCAGCAATCTACGGTGTGATTTTGATGCTGTTCCAGTAGGAATCAGGCCGGCCACGGCGAACCACAGCAGGGCTCCCGCAGAAAGCCAGCTGAGCGTTTTCTGCGGGAAGAGGGGGAGCAAGGGAGCGGATGCAGCTCTCGCCAAAGGCGGAAGGGCAGGAAAGCGGACTTCGCAACGGCGAGGCCGGGCCGGTGATCGTCTTCGGCACCCCGGCCAGCGTCATCTGCGGCGTGATCCCGATGCTGCTGCAACAGAAAGAAGGCCCCCAAGCCCGTTCCTCCTGCGAAAACACAAAAATCCTGCCCCACGGCAGGATTTTTTTCTGCCCGCGGGAACAATTTGCCCCACCGGAGCGTGTTATAATCAGAAAGCGCTTTCGGAAAGGAGGAACTTCTCATGACGGAGCAGATGCTTCGTGCCGCCATGGAGGCCCATGGGGACACGGTATACCGCCTGGCCCTGTGCCGGCTGCAAAACACCGCCGACGCGGAGGACGTCTACCAGGATGTATTTTTGCGCCTGCTGGAGCAGGGCACGCCGGACTGGGACAGCCAGCGCACAAAGGCCTGGCTCATCCGGGCCACCCTGAACCGCTGCGCCGATGAGGGAAGGTTCCGGGCCCGGCGGGGGACCATCCCCCTGGAGCGTCTGACGGAGGCAGCGGGTCCCCCGGAGGACACGGCGGCGGAGCTGTGGGCGGCGGTGGGCAGCTTGCCGGTGAAATTCCGCACCGTGGTGCACCTCCATTACGCCGAGGGCTATTCCACGGAGGAGATCGCCGCCATGCTGAAGCTTCCGGCGGTGACGGTCCGCACCCGCCTGCGCCGGGCACGGCTGAAACTTAAGGCGTTACTGGGAGGTGACGAGGATGTATGAATACCAAAAACTGATAGAGCGCATCCATGTCCCGGAGGGACTGAACCAGCGGGTGCTGGCAAAGGCCCGGGAAGGGCGGCCCCGCCGGTCCGGAAGGGCGCTGGTGCGGGGAGCGGTATGCGCCGCCTGCGCCTTGGTCATGGTACTGGGCACCGCGGTGCCCCGCCGGGGCGGCAAAACGCCGGGAGCGGTGACCTGCGAATTCGGCCTGGCGGCCAGCGCCGCGGACACGGAGGAGGTCAACGGCGGGGTGGCCCTTCGCTGGGTGGATGGCGGCGGCCGCTTCCGTGTCACCGGAGCGGGCCTTGAGACCGTCTCCCTGGCGGCGGACCGGGGGACGCTGTGCCGGGACGGGCAGGTCCTTGGCGGCAGCGTGACGGAGGCCTTTGACCCCGGGGCCATCTACAGTCTTTCTCCCCCGGAAGGGGAGGACATGGACTCCCTGGAGGGCGCCGCCCTGACTTTGAGCGCCGTTTTTTCCGACGGCGGCTCCGGCGCCGAGACCTACCGCCTCACCGCAGAGAACCTGCGCAGCTTCCAAAACGAAAACGGCGCCACGGTGTTGGTGCCGGCCCTTTCGGGGGACGACCGGGGGGACATCCCCGGACTGTACGCCGTGGGCACAGAGAGCCGCTGGCTCTGCTGGCCCGTGGCAGGCAGCGCCACGGTGAGCCTCAGCCATCCCTTTGGCTTCTCTCCGGAGGGGACATCTTTCCATACGGGCATCGACATCCCCGGTGAGCAGGGGCTCACCATCACCGCCGCTGCCGGCGGCACCGTGACCAAGACCGGATTTGACGCCCAGCGGGGCAACTACCTCATTCTGGACCACGGCGGTGGCCTTACCACCCTCTACGGCCAGTGCCGGGAGCTGCTGGCAGCGGAGGGAGACAGCGTGGAGGCCGGGCAGGCCATCGCCCTTCTGGGCAGCACCGGGATGTCCACCGGGCCCCACCTCCACTTTGAAGTCCGGGAGGAGGGGGAGGCCCAAAACCCGGTGGCCTATTTTTCAAGCGGCATCCGGGATACCCTGCGCGCGGAATGACCGGGGCTCTCCCCAACCCCTTACGGCGGCGTCTCCCGGGAGGAACCGCCCATCCGCAAAAACCGCACCTGGCGTTTTCCGTCAGGTGCGGTTACAGTTTCTTTTGGGGCCGGGGCCCTTTTATACGCCCCGCAGGTCAAACTCCGGGGTATATTCCTCTCTGGCGCTGGTCCGCTCCTGGGTGAAGCCGTCGGTGATGCCGCAGTTTTCCAGATAGGAGACGGCGGCGCGGTACTCCCCCTTCGTTACATGGCGGCGAAGGTTCCCCTGGGCTCCCGGCTGGGGGGTATACTGGCTCATGAGGGAAAAGAGCACGTCTCCAGGCCGGAAGGTGGCCGTCACCCAGTCGATCACCTGCCGGGTGTTCTCCATCTCTCCCGGCAGCAGCAGATGGCGGATGAGGACGCCCCGCTTCAGCCGGCCGTTCTCCATCTGATACGGTCCTGTCTGGCGGAACATCTCTTCGATGGCGGCAGTGGCCACGGCGAAATAATCCTCCGCCCCGCTGTAGGCCTTCGCCTTTTCGGAAATGGCATACTTCAGGTCAGGTAGGTATACCTGCACCTTCCCCTCCAGGGCCCGCAGGGTTTCCACCTTCTCATAGCCGCCGCAGTTCCACACCACCGGCACCCCCCAGTCCTCCTCCCCCAGGGCCGCTATCACGGCAGGGGCAAAGTGGGTGGGGGTGACCAGGTCCAGGCACGCCGCTCCCTGGTCCACCAGCTCCCGGAAGATCTGGCGCAGGCGCTCCACGCTCACCGTCTTTCCAAATCCCTCCCGGGAGATGGGCCCGTTCTGGCAAAAGCAGCACCGGAGGTTGCAGCCGGAGAAAAACACCGTCCCCGCCCCATGCTCCCCCACCAGGCAGGGCTCCTCCCACCGGTGGAGCATGGCTCTGGCCACCACGGGCAGGCTGGGCATGGCGCACACACCCCCGCCTGCGGTCTCCGTCCGCTCCGCGCCGCAATTTCTGGGGCAAAGGCGGCAGATCATAGGCAAAAATCCGGACCCAGGTCGCCGGCCATCCAGTGGCGGCGGCACAGGCCGATGTACTTGTCGTTTGCCCCCAGCACCACCTGCTCGCCCTCCTTCAGGACCTTGCCGTCTGCGTCAAAGCGGGCGTTGAAGGTGGCCTTTTTCCCGCACCAGCAGATGGTCTTGACCTCCTCGATCTTATCGGCCATCACCAGCAGCTCATAGCTTCCGGGGAAGAGGTCGCCCTTGAAGTCCGCCCGCAGGCCGTAGCACATGACGGGAATCCCGAAGTCATCCACCAGGTGCACCAGGTAGAGCACCTCCTCCTTGGTGAGGAACTGGGCCTCGTCCACGATGATGCAGGCATTTTGCTGCAGCTCCATGATGGAGAGCTTTTGCATCTCATCGAAATAGATGCACTCGTGGGTCAGGCCGATGCGGGAAACCACCATGTGGGCGCCGTCCCGCTGGTCCAGCCGGGGCTTTACCAAAAGGCACTGCTGGCCCCGTTCCTCGTAGTTGAAGCGGGCCATCAGGGCGTTTGCGGTCTTGCTGGAGCCCATGGCTCCGTATTTGAAATAAAGCTGTGCCATTCCAGTTTTTTCTCCCTTATTCGTTCTCTTTCGTCTTCCGGTGCTCCATCTGCTCCCGGCAGGCGCCGTAGGCCTTCGGGTTCGCGCTCCAGTCCTCGTCCCCGGGGATATCCGTTTCCTCTGAGCCGGGCTGCTTCACCCGGCCGTTTTCCCACACGTAGTTGGGGCCGGAAGAGGACTGGGGGGCGTGAAACACGATCTTTTCACAGGCGCGGCAGTACCAGGCGGTCTGGAAGGAGCTGAGCCCGTTTCGCTCCGTCAGGATACTCCAGTACTCCCCGTCAGACGGGGGAAAAAGGCCCTTCAGCCCCATAGGCTTCCAGCTCTGCCACCGGGTGCCCTCCTGTCCGCCGGTGAGGTAGCCCACATCCATCTCCCCGCCGCACCAGGGGCATTTCTCCGCCGGGACGGGCTCCTCCTCTTTCTGCTTGAAGAGATTTCCCAGCAGCTCCCCAAATCCTTCGCCCTCCGGTCCGGCGGCGGGCTTTTGCACCACTGCTTCTTCCGAGGGATCCTGTTCCCATAGGGGCGCCTGTGTCCGTTTCCGCTTTTCAGGATTCACATCCCAGGGGTCGTCGCTCTTTTTCCAAAAGGCCATCTCAGCTTTCCTTTTTGCTCCGGCGCTCCTGCTCCTCCATGGCGTTCCACTGGTCCACATATTCATGGAAGGAGGTCTTTTCTTCCCACAGAGTACCCGACCCCTGCAGCGTGAACACCACCCTGCCGCAGCCTCTGCACCGCCAGGCCCTGTCCGGCCGCAGCCGTTCTCCGCCCTCCATCAGGAATTCCAGAAGCCGTTCCGGCTCCGCTCCCTCCCTCCAGTAAATACCGTCCCTGCCGCTGGAAAGACGGCCGGATACCATCTCCCCGCCGCACCAGGGGCAGGATTCCATTCCGCGTTTTTCGGTGTTTTCGACACTCTCCACCGACTTTTCCACCGTTTCCGCTGCCGTTTCCACCGGTTCCGTCACCACAGGGTCCTGTTCCCACCAGGCGGTCTCCGCCTTTTTCTGTTTCCCGGGCTTCCGGTCCCAGGGGTCGTCACTCTTTTTCCAAAAGGCCATCTCAGTCCTCCTGTTCCTCTTCCACAACCTTGTAGTCCACCGTGTACACCGGGCCATCAAATTCCGGTTCCTTGGCCTGCCGGGGGCTGCCGCCGCGGCGCCTTCGCAGCACCATCACCACAAGGAGGAGCAGCACAACAGGAACCGCAAAGCGCAAAAGGAGCAGCACAAATCCGCCCAGAATGCGGAACAAGCCCAGGGGCAATCCGATCAGCCATCCCATCTTCCTTCCTCCTCCTTTGCAAGAACCGTTTTCGCCTCTTTATAAAATTTTCCGAAGGCGGAGGGGATGGCGCACTCTTCCAGCGTCTCTGCATCCGCCCACAAAAAGCTCTCCGTCCCGGGGCCCTGTGCCTCCAGCACATACCCGGTCATGCGCCACTCCACATGGGTGAAGATGTGCTTTGCGGACAGCTTCTTTTTCCACTCTCTTGCCGTAAGGCCCCATTCCTCCAGGGGCTTTGCCGCCGCAGACTCCTCCAGCGTCCCTTCCGCATTGGGGAATTCCCAGAGGGAGGCAAGGAGCCCCTCCTCCGGCCGGCGGCGCAGGGCAACGCGGCCCTCCCACACCAGGACATACACCGTTTTATCCTCCACCCGGCGGGCCTTTTTCGCCCGCTTTACGGGAAGGCCCATGGCCGTGCCCCGGGCTCTTGCCAGGCAGAAGTCCCCCGCGGGGCAGGCCCCGCACCTAGGCGCGCCGTTGGGGACGCACACCGTGGCTCCCAACTCCATGAGCCCCTGGTTGAACCTGCGGATGTCCTCCTCTCTCCGGGGCATGACCTCCTGCACCCGGGCCCGGACGGCGGCCTTCACCTTGGGGTCGGCGATGTCGTCGCCGCAGTCGGTAAGGCGCATCACCACCCGCAAAACGTTCCCGTCCACCGCCGCCTCCCGCCTGCCAAAGGCCGCGGAGGCAATGGCGCTGGCCGTATAGTCCCCGATCCCCGGCAGGGCCAGCAGCCCCTCATAGGTATCCGGGAAACGGCCCGCCCCGGCCACCATCCGGGCCGCCTTTTGCAGGTTCCTGGCCCGGCTGTAGTATCCCAGCCCTTCCCACAGCTTCATAAGCCGCTCCTCCGGGGCGGCAGCCAAGGCCTCCACCGTGGGGAAGGCCTCCAGAAACCGGGCATAATAGCCCAGCACCGCCGCCACCCGGGTCTGCTGGAGCATGATCTCCGAGATCCAGATGGGATAGGGGTCCGCCGTTTCCCGCCAGGGCAGTGCCCGGGCGTTTTCCCGATACCAGGGCAAAAGCACCTCCCCCAGGCGGGGGAGGATCTTTTCAGTTGTCAGCATTCCTTCATTCATGGTAATATCATATCATGAAACCGAATTTCTTTATAGGGGGCAGCGAAAATTTTTTCGCCCCGCCCCGGCGCAAAGGAGCAACCTATGATACACGTGACCTTTCTGGCCCACAGCGGCTTTCTGGCAGAGCTTCCCGACCTCTCCCTGCTCTTCGACTGGCAGGGGAGAGCGCTGCCGTCCCTTCCCGCAAAGCCCCTGCTGGTCTTCGTGAGCCACCGCCATGAGGACCACTTCTCCCCCGAGGTTTTCCGACTGGATGACGGCAGCCGGGAGGTGCGCTTTCTCCTGGGCAAGGACATCAAGCTCAATCCCCACCGCATGGAAAAGTGGGGCATCCGCCCCGAAAGTGCTGAAAAGTGCCTAACCCTGGGGGATCATGCATCCCTCCAGCCCCTTCCCGGCGTCACGGTGGAAACCCTGCCCTCCACGGACGAGGGAGCGGCCTTTTGGGTGAGCGCCGGCGGCGTGACCCTCTTCCACGCGGGGGATCTGAACTGGTGGCACTGGGAGGGGGAGGACAAGGCCTGGAACCGGAACATGGAGGTCAATTTCAAGCGCTTCTGCGCCCCCTTGGCTGGCCGCACCATCCACCTTGCCATGCTGCCCCTGGACCCCCGGTTGGGGAAGGACGGCTTCCGGGGCCCGAAGTATATTCTGGAGACCGCCCGCATCTCCCACTTCCTCCCCATGCACCAATGGGGAAACTTCGATTTTACCGACGCCTTTCTGGAAGCATATCCCCAGTTTATCCCCGTGACGGAAAAGGTGAAGGAAAACGGCCAATCCTTTGATTTTTGAGCCTTTACGGCAAAAAGAGACACCCTTGGGTGTCTCTTTTCTCATTTTATTGCAGGTTATTGCAGGGCCTTTCTTACGTTCTGGCGGACCCGCCGGTGCAGCGCCTTGTAGGCTTCCGCCTCCTCCTGGGTGAAATCTGCCAGGCGCAGGGACTTCCAGTCGGCGATGGTAGCCTCCAGAGCCGTCATGGTTTCCTCCGCCTCCTCCATCACCGTCAGGCGCTCCTTCCCGCCTCGGACGAAGCCCTTGGCGCCCAGCTGCTGCAGCGCCCGGTACAGGCTGCTGAGGCTGACCCCCGCCAAGGCGGCCAGATCCTTGCGGCTGCCGGAAAAGCCGTCCCGTCCCAGGGCCAGCAGCACCAGCGCCTCCTTCAGCGTCAGGTCGTGTTCCAGCGCGGCGGGCTCCAGGCACCGCTCCAGGAGCTTGCGCTCCCGGTATGCGTCCGCCATGACGCCCTCTTCCGCCAGCGTCTCCGGCTGCACCCGCACCCGCTCGTCCCCCAGCTTTTTGGCATTGGGCAAAATAGCGGGGGGCACACTGCCGTCTCCTGCGGCGTCCAGCAAAAAGCGGTAGACCTTCAGGCGGTGCTTTTCATACTCCTCCTCATCGAAGATCTCCTTATAGAGGCGGTTGTAGTATTCAAACATGGTGAGCTTCATGCGCACCGTTTTGGATATGCTGATCTGGGAGGCCAGGGAGCCCTTGGTCTTCACATAGTAATAGATGGGCACGTTCAGGGCATAAAACCGCCGGGCGCAGCGGATATACTCCAGGTTGAAGAGAAAGTCCTCGCACCAACTGATCTCCTCGTCCATCCGCAGGCGGTAGCGCTCCACGATGGAGCGGCGGTAGAGCTTATTCCAAAGGACGCCATAATAAAAATCCGCCGGGTTTTCCATCATATGGGCGGCGTATTCCTCCTGGGTGAGGACGCTGCCCTCTTCGATGTCCCCCTTGACGGACACCCGCTCCCCCACCACCCGGTAGAAGTCGGAGATCACCAGGTCGGCCTCATGCTCCTCCGCGGCGCGCAGAAGCAGCAGCGTCGCGTCGGGGGTGATCCAGTCGTCGCTGTCCAGGAACTGGATGTATTTGCCCCGGGCCTGCTCCAACGCCAGGTTCCGGGCGGCGGAGACGCCGCCGTTTTCCTTGTGAAAGACCCTCACCCGGGCATCCCCGGCGGCGTAGGCGTCACAAATGGCGCCGGAGGAATCGGGACTGCCATCATCCACCACCAGCAGCTCAAAATCGCCGCAGCTTTGGTGCAGGATGCTTTCGATACAGCGGCGAATGGTCTTTTCCGCGTTGTATACCGGTACGATGATGCTGACGGAAGGATTCATGGAAAGGCCTCCTTGAGCTGTTTTTATATATTATACGTCACTTTTCTCCCGTTGGGAAGAGAAAAAACGGACGGGGATGCCCCGTCCGTTTTCTGCGGTGCCCTGCGGAACCCGCCGTCACAGCCCCTCCGCCAGGTAATGCAGCGCCTCGATGTAGCCCGGCAGCCCGTGCCCCCGGATGGTGGCGGCGCAGGCGGCGCGGATGTAGGAGACGCGGCGGAACTCCTCCCGGCTGTCCGGGTCGGAGACATGGACCTCCACCGTGGGGATGCCCACGGCCTTCACCGCGTCCAAAAGGGCCACACTGGTGTGGGTATAGGCGGCGGGATTGATGATGATGCCGTCCACATGGTCGAAATAGGCCTGCTGGATGGCGTCCACCAGAGCCCCCTCGTGGTTGGACTGGAAAAAGCTCACCCGGACGCCCAGCTTTTCCGCCTCGGCGGAGATCATCTCCACCAGGTCCTGATAGGTGGCCTTGCCGTAGATCTCCGGCTGGCGGATCCCCAGCATATTCATATTAGGGCCGTTAAGCACCAAAATGTGCACAAAAATCCCTCCAAATCCAAGTTGCGGTCTCCTCCACGGTGCCGTTGTTGTCCGCAAGGGCGTCCCGGAACTGCTCGTACAGGGGCTTTCTCTCCTGCCAGAGGGCTTCCGCCCCCCTGCCCTGGGAGAGGGGCCGCCCCTCCACCGGCAGGATATCCAGCTCCCGCCAGAGATGGTAAATGCGGCCGTTCTGGTGGAGGGAACCGTAGTTCCGCTGGTCCTTCACTACGCCGCCGCCGGTCAGGATCACCTTGCCGCTCAGGGCGCCCAGCTCCGCCGTTACCTGCCGCTCCAGCTTTCGGAAGGCGCCCTCGCCCTCCGACGCGAAGATCTCCGGGATGGGCCGGCCGGCGCGGCGCACGATCTCCTGGTCCACGTCAATGGCCTCCCGCCCCGTGAGGGCGGCCAGGGCCTCCCCCACCGTGGTCTTGCCGCTGCCCGGCATCCCGATGAGGACGATATTGGTGGTCTCCCGGCGGAGCTTTGCCAGAATCCGCTCATTCTCCCTCTCCGGGATGGTCTTTTCAAAAAAGTGCTCCTCCGCCGCCGTGGCCTGGGCCACCAGCATGGGCAGGCCATCGCTGCAGGGGATACCCAGCTGTTCCGCCTGCAGCAGCAAAGCGGTGCGGCGGGGGTTATAAATCAGGTCCAGCACACCGGAGCAGCGGGGGAAGGCGGTCAGGTCCACCGGGGCTTCCCCGTTGTGGGGGAACATCCCCACGGGAGTGGCGTTCACCACGATTCCGGCGTCGGCATGGAGGTGAAGGTTTCCGTAGTTGTTCTCTCCTCTCCGGGAGATGACCACCACTTCCCGCGCCCCCTCCTTTTTCGCCATGGCCTGGGCCGTAAGGGAGGCTCCGCCGCTGCCCAGGACCAGCACCTTCTTCCCGGCAAAGCTGATCCCCGCCCGTTTTGCCATAAAGCAGAATCCAGCAGCGTCGGTATTATAGGCGTAAAGTCCGTCTTGGCGGCGGACGATGGTGTTGACGGAGCCGATGGCCCTTGCCGCCTCGTCAATCTTGTCGCAATAAGCCATCACCTCCCGCTTATAGGGGATGGTGACGTTCAGCCCGCCGATATCCGCCCTTGCCAGAAAGGTGCCCAGCTCCTCCGGCTCCAGCTCAATGAGACGGTAGTCCCGGCAGCCCAGCTCGGCGTGGATGGGTGCGGACCAGCTATGGCCCAGCTTCCGGCCCAAGAGGCCGTAAATCTTTTCCATATCAGATCTCCGCGTAGTTACCCAGGAAGGTGAAATTCTGGCAGCTGCGCTCCAGCTCCTCCAGCATACTGAGCACGCCGGGCTCCAGCACGGAGGCCTCCAGCTCCAGGAAGAAGATGAACTCAAAGTTCCGGCCGGTGACGGGGCAGGATTCCAGCTTCGTCATGTTGATGCCCAGGGCCGCCAGCTTGGAAAGGATGTCGTACAGCGCGCCGGGCTTATTGTCGCAGGCGATGATGAGGCTGATGCGGCTGGCGCCGGCATAGATGATGGGCTCCTTGGTGATGCAGAAGAAGCGGGTGTAGTTGTTGTCGCTGTCCTGGATGTCGTCCCGGATGCTCTCAAGGCCATAGAGGGCGGCGCAGGGATGGGAGGAGATGGCCGCCACATGGGGGTCTCTCCGCTCGGCCACCATTTTGGCGGCAACGGCGGTGTTGGCGCAGGGAACGACCCGCACGCTGTTGAGGCTCCCCAGGAATTTGCTGCACTGGCCGATGGCCTGCTCGTGGGAATAGATCTCGGTGATCCCCTCCAGCTTCGCCCCGGGGACCGCCAGCAGCTCGTGGCGGATGCAAAGGCGGGTGGAGCGGACCACGGAGAGTTTGTGATCCTGCAGCAGGTCATACACCGCGCGGACGGAGCCGTTGGAGCTGTTTTCGACGGGCAGCACACCGAACTTGCAAAGGCCGGACTCCACGGCTGCCACCACCGCGTCGAAGGTCTTCACATAGACGATGTTGCCCCGGGGCAGCAGGCGGTCGCAGGCCACCTGGGAGTTGGCGCCCTCTACGCCCTGGCAGGCGATGAGGCCCGTCTGGGGGAAAACGGCGCCGCCGGCCTCCAGGGAGGCCTTCACCTGGGCGGCCACCTTGGTGGGGGCGGAGATCAGTTCCGCCTGGCGGGAGCGGGCCAGTTCAAACAGGGTGGAGAAGAGATGATAGGCGTAGCGCTCCCGGTCTCCGGCCTTTTCCGTCACCTTCGCCAGGACGGCCCGCTCCCGCTCCTTGTTCAAAATGGGAAGATGGTGCTCGTTTTTATAAGCCCCCACCTCATCGGCAAGGCTCATCCGCTCCAGGAAGAGCTGCAGAAGCTGGTCGTCAACAGCGTCGATTTTCGCTCTGATCTCAGAAAGTTCCATGGTTTCCCTCCAACATCGTATCTAAAAGTACCAGCGCGGCGACGGCCTCCACCACGGGGACCGCCCGCTGGGCAATACAGGGGTCGTGACGGCCGTGGATGGTGAGCTCCGCGTCCGCTCTTTGGGACAGGCTTACAGTCTTTTGGGCCTTTGCGATGGACGGTGTCGGCTTCATAGCCACCCGGAAGATAAGGGGCATCCCGTCGGTAATGCCTCCCAGGATGCCGCCGGCCCAGTTGCTGAGGGCCGTCACCCAGCCCTCCTCCATGGCAAAGGCGTCGTTATTCTCGCTGCCCCGGAGCCTTGAACCGGCAAAGCCAGAGCCAAATTCCACGCCCTTGAGGCCGGGAATCCCGAAGAGGGCCGCGGCCAGGCGGTTTTCCATTCCGTCAAACATGGGCTCCCCCAACCCGGCGGGCAGTCCGATGGCCCCGCACTCGATGGTGCCGCCCACACTGTCCAGCTCCGAGCGGGTTTTCAGGATCAGGTCCTGCATCCTGCGGCCCGCCTCGTCGTTCAGCACCGGGAAGTCCTTCTCCCCTACCGACTCCAGAAGCTCCCTGGTGGGATGGAGGGGGAAGCGTTCGTCCTCCTCCTCTCCCACGGAAGCAAGGTGGGCGCCCACATATACGCCCTTCCGGGCCAGGATCTGCTTTGCGATGCCGCCCGCCACACAAAGAGGCGCGGTAAGGCGGCCGGAGAAGTGTCCTCCCCCCCGCATATCCGCGTATCCCCCCCACTTGAGGGCGGCGGTATAGTCCGCGTGGGAGGGCCGGGGCTTGTCGGCAAGCTCGCTGTAGTCCTTGGAGTGCTGGTCGCTGTTTTGAATGACAGCACAGAGGGGGAAGCCGCAGGTGACGCCGTTTTCCAGGCCCGAGAGAAACTCAGGGACGTCCGTCTCCTTCCGGGCGGTGGTAAGGCCCCCTCTGCCGCCGGGCCGGCGGCGGTCCAGAAACCGCCCCAGCTCCTCCAGGTCTACGGCCTCTCCCGCGGGAAGGCCGTGGATCGTCACGCCGATGGCTTTGCCGTGGGACTGGCCGAACACCCCCACACGCAAAAGATGGCCAAATTCAGAGGACATCCATATCACCTCCAAGTCGTTTGAATACCTCGAAGAAATCGGGATAGGATTTGCGGACGGCCTCCGCCCCCAGGATCTTCACGCTTCCGCCGGCGGCTGTGGCCGCGATGGCGGCGGCCATGACGATGCGGTGGTCGTTGGCGCCGTCCACAGTGCCTCCGGTGAGGGTGCCGCCGGTGACGGTGAGGCCGTCGGGATGCTCCACGGCCTCAATGCCAAGGCTGTGGAGCAGGGCGGCAACCGTTGAGAGCCGGTCGCTCTCCTTGATCCGCAGCCGGGCACCGCCGGTGAATTCCGTTTTGCCCTGCCGGGCCGCGGCCATTACCGCCAGAGGCGGAAGAAGGTCGGGGCAGGCCGACAGGTCAATCTCCACATCTCCCGGAGCCGTAAGGCGATGGTAATGGGAGGCCACCACCATGTCTCCCTGGGCGGAAGCGGGATTCAGCCCCTGCAGCTCCAATTGGCTGCCAAGGGCCATGGCCGCATACCAGAAGCCAGCCTGGGACCAATCCGCCTCCACCTCCCGCTCAAAGGGCCGGTAAGGCCCGGGGCGGACGGTGAACACGCCGGGGGCAGTCTGGGCTGCCTCCACTCCCGCCGCCGCCAGCGCCTGGATGGTCATGGTAACATAATCGGCGGATTCCAGGGCCGTGGTGCTGATGATGGAGGAGGGTTCCTCCAAAAGGGACAGGGCGTACAGCAGCCCCGTGAAAAACTGGCTGGAGACGTTGCCGGGAAGGCGGTACTCACCGGGGGTCAGCCGGCCCCGCAGGGTGAGGACGCCGTTTTTGCATTCGTGGAAAACACCCTTTTCGTCAAACAGGTCGAAATAGGGCTTCTGGGGCCGCTCCATCAGCCGCCCGTGGCCGGTGAAGCTGCCGCCGCCCGCCACCGCCAGGGCCACGGGGATCAAAAACCGCAGCGTGGAGCCGGACTCTCCGCAGTCCATAAGGGGAAGCGGGGAGGATACCTCCCCCCTCCTGCCCCGGATCCGGATGGAGGCCTCCCCCGTCCGCTGCCACCGGCAGCCAAGGGTCTCCATGCACCGCAGGGTGGCTTCGATGTCCTTGGAAAGAGCAACATTGGTGATCCCGCTCTCTCCCGCCGCCAAGGCGGCGGCGATGATGAGGCGGTGGGCCATAGACTTGCTGGGAGGCGGCGTAACGGTGCCGGAAAGCCGTCCGGGACGGATCAGAACATCCATATCAAGCCTCCAGTCCCGCGGTGATGATGGAAAGCAGCTCCCCCACCGGCAGTTTTTTCAGCACGCAGCGGCCAATGGCCTCCGGGACCACGATGGTGATGTCATCGCCGGCGCGCTTCTTATCAGAGGCCGCGGCGGCGGCCAGGGCTCCGGCGGGGTAACCGGAGGTAACGGGTAGGCCGTTCTTTTCAAGGCAGGCGCAAATGCGGGAGGCGGTGCCCGCCTCTGTCCAGCCCAGGCGCTCTCCGGCCCGGGCCATAATGGCAAGGCCCGCCGCCACGGCATGGCCGTGGGGAATGGTGAAGGCGCTGCATTTTTCAATGGCGTGGCCGATGGTATGGCCCAGGTTCAAAAGCCGCCGCTCGTTTTGCTCCTTCTCGTCCCGCTCCACAACGCCCGCTTTGAAGGCCACGCACCGGGCGATCACCTCTTCGGGCACCGTATGCAGCTCCCCCGTTTCAAACAGGGAAAACAGCTTCTCGTCGCACAGGACGCCGGTCTTGATGGCCTCCGCCGCACCGTCGGCGAAAACGGCGGCGGGCAGCGTTTTCAGGCACTCCGTGTCGCAGAGGACGGCGGCGGGCTGGAGAAAGACCCCCGCCAGGTTTTTGCCCGCCTTCAGGTCAATGGCGGTCTTGCCGCCGACGGAGGAATCCACGGCAGAGAGGAGGGTGGTGGGGAGCTGCACGTAGCGGATGCCCCGCAGGTAACAGCCCGCCGCAAAGCCCGCCATATCCCCGGTGACGCCGCCGCCGAGGGCAACCACGCAGTCGGTGCGGGTCATGTGGTTTTCCGCCAGGAATTCCAGAATATCGGAGAGGGTGGAGAGGTTTTTATGGGCCTCCCCCCCGGGGAACACATAGCTGCACACGGCAAAGCCCGCCTGCTCCAGGCTCTTCACCACAGGCGCAAGGTACAGGGGGGCCACGGTGCTGTCGGTGATGACGGCCATGCGGCACACGGACATGATCCCGGCCAGATGGGCGCCGCACCGGGCCAGCAGCCCCGGGGCGATGGTCACGTCATAGGCGGGAGAGGTATTTACCGGAACGGTCTGGAGGATAGACATGGGTGTTCTCCTTACTCAAACGTGTAATCAATGTAGGGGCGGGCTCAGTTGCCGCCGGCGGTGGCCTTGGCCTCCCGGCCTTCCTTCAAAAGGCCGCGGAGCTTCTGGGCGTCCCGCCGCTCCAGGGCGTCACGGTAGGCGGCGATGTTGTCGATGAGGATGCCCAGCTCCTTGGTGAGGTAATCCGCGTCGGCCAGCATCAGCTCCGTCCACATATCCTCATCCAGCCGGGCCACACGGGTCATATCCCGGAAGCTGCCGGCGGAAAAGCCCCGGCGGCGCTGGGCTTCAGGGGATTTCACATAGGCGCTGGAGACGATATGGGCAAGCTGGCTGGTGTAGGCGATGATGCGGTCATGCTCCTCGGGGTCGGAAAAGGTGAGGGAGGCAAAGCCCACATCCAGAAAGAAGTGCTTCAGCTTCTCCAAAAGGGCCATATCCGTCCGGCTGTCGGGAGTCAGGATCATGGAGGCGCCCACATACAGGTCCTCCGTTGCCGCGGTAAAGCCGCTGCGCTCCCGGCCCGCCATGGGATGGCCGCCGATGTAGGCGAAGCCATGCTCCGCCGCGATGGGGGCGATGGCCTTCACCACCTCCCGCTTCACGCCGCAAAGGTCCACCAGAACGCCCTCCTTGCCGATCAGGTGGGCGTTGGCCTTCACCCAGCCGATGGCGGCGCCGGGACGGATGGCGATCATAATCAGGTCACACCGGGGGAGGTTCTCTTCGGTGAGGGGGCCGTCAATGGCGCCGCTCATGCGGGACATGGCCATGGTCTCTTTGTCCAGGTCAGCGCCATAAACGGTGTGTGCGGTGCGGTTTTTCACCGCCTTGGCCATGGAGCCACCGATCAGGCCCAGGCCAACGATGCCGACATTCATAGTCTTATTCCTCCACTTCCTTCATCATGCCGTGGAGCTTCAGCAGCTTCCTGGCAAGGCTGTCGAAAACCTCCGGCCGCAGGGACTGGGGGCCGTCGCACAGGGCGTGGGCGGGGTCGTTGTGGACCTCGATCTGCAAGCCGTCGCAGCCGGTGGCCACGGCGCCCAGAGCCAGGGGCTCCACCAGGAAGTTCTTGCCGGTGGCGTGGCTGGGGTCGATGATAATGGGCAGGTGGGTCAGCTTGCGCAGCACGGGGATGGCAGCCAGGTCCAGGGTGTTGCGGGTATAGGTCTCGAAGGTGCGGATGCCCCGCTCGCAGAGGATCACATTCTCGTTGCCGCCGGCCATCACGTACTCGGCGCTCATGAGCCACTCCTCATAGGTGGCGGACATACCCCGCTTGATCATGACCGGCTTATCCTGATGGCCCACGGCCTTCAAAAGGTCGAAATTCTGCATATTTCTGGCGCCGATCTGGATGACGTCCACATCCTTGAACAGGGGGAGCTGGCTCAGGTCCATCAGCTCTGTCACGATGGGCAGGCCCGTCTCCTCCCGGGCCACCTTCAGGTATTCAAGGCCAGTGGCGCCCAGGCCCTGGAAGGAGTAGGGGGAGGTACGGGGCTTGAAGGCGCCGCCCCGGAGCATGGTGGCACCGCTGGCCTTGACGGCCTTGGCGATGGCCACCACCTGCTCTTCAGACTCCACGGAGCAGGGGCCGGCCATAATGGTCAGCGTGCCGCCGCCGATCTGGGTATTGCCTACCCGGATAACAGTGTCCTCGGGATGGAACTTGCGGTTGGCATTCTTATAGGGCTCCTGCACCCGTTTGACATCCTCCACGATATCCAGTGCCGCGATCAGGTCGATGTCCAGCTTGGAGGTGTCGCCCACCAGGCCCAGGATGGTGTTGGCGTGGCCGACACTCTCGTGGATGGTGATGTTTTTCTCCTGGAGCCACAGCTTCAGGCTCTCCAGTTGGGCTTGGTTGGGATCATGCTTCAAAACGACGATCATAAAAATTTCCTCCTTCATGTTCTCGCAGATGCAAAAAACCCGTGGCCGGTTTGGCCACGGGTCGTCATGTACGGGTGGATTTTGCCCAATCCCACTTACACGCGTGCACTTTCAGCCAAACCGAAATAAGCCTTACCGTAAAAGTAGGTAAAGCTAAAGTAACGGTATTCGACTGCACGGGCGATCATGGTCATGGTCAGCGTTCCTTTCGGGATTCTTTAGATGTTTAAAGCATAACACTTTACGTCCTAAATAGGAATTGTGAGTATTGACAAATTAACGGTGCATCTTTAATCCATTTCCGTCTTTTTTGACGGCATTACTGGGCTGTAGGCAGACATCCCGCCATCAAAAGGGCGTTGGCTTTGAGGATATAGCGCACATCCCTCCCCAGGTTGGAGGCCTGAGCGGCATAGCTGCGGTGGAGCTGCTCCAAGGCGGAGACCAGGTCGGCGCGGCGGGTTTCCACACCGGGGATAAAGTCCTCCAGCTCCTGTGCAAAGCGCAGGCGCAGCGCGGCCTCATACCGGTGGTGGGCCAGCATGGAGTCGTGATAGCCGCTGTTGTGGGGGTAGGTGAAGGCGTCGGCCAGGTAATGGGTGAGCTTGCCCAGGGTATAGTAGTGCCAGAGGGTCCAGCGCCGGCAGCGCTGAAGCCGCAGGATGCGGGAATAGAGATAGGGATAGGAGTTTTCATAATGGTGGCCCCGGAGAAGCTGTGCCCGGCGGGAGCCCTTCAGATAGCTCAGGGGGTTGCAGTCCGGCTGAAAGGAGCCGAAGAGAAAGGCCGCCTCATAACGCCTTGCGGAAAAACCCGCCCGGCTTTGCAGCAGCATGGACGCCAACAGGCGATGACTACGTTTTTGCATGGAAACACCTCGGAAAAAGTGTAGCATGGCCTCCGCCCAAAAGCAAGGGGAAATCCCTGGAAGCTTCACCGGACGGCTCAAAACCTTCCAAATCCCTTTCTTGACTTCCGCCGCTCCTGCCTTTATTATTACAATAATGTCTGCTCAACCCGCCGGTTCCCGGGGCGGATGTTCCACGGTTCCGGGGAAACGGGTCCTTTTCTCCGGCTCCCGCGGTCCCAACTTTCCGCAAAAGCCATTACAACTATTATATATAAAGGTCGTGTTTTCATGAAGGTTCTTTGCCAGTTCGGAATCATTTTCGGCGTGTTCTGGGTAAGCCAGTGCATAGAAACCGTTCTCCCCTTTCCCTTTCCCTCCAGCGTCATCGGTCTTTTGCTGCTGCTGGGGCTGCTGATGCTACGTGTCATCCGCGTGGAGAGCATCCGGGAGGCGGCGGATTTCCTGCTGGGGAACCTTACCTTCTGCCTGATCCCGGTGGTCACCAGCTCCATGAACTATGTGGACATCATCCGTGAGAATGCCCTTCCCTTTTTCGCCGTGTGCGTTGTCTCCACCATCGTGACCTACGCGGCAGTGGTGTGGGCAGTGCACCTGACCTGCCGTTTGATGAAGAAAGGAGGGGATGAGGCATGAGCGGCCTGACCCAGACCCCCTTTTTCGGCCTGACCTTGAGCATCATCGCCTATTTCATCGGCGTAAAGGCACAAAAGCGCTTCCGCTTTGCCCTTTGCAACTCCATGGTGGTGGCGGTGGCCATCATCATCGCCGTACTCCTTTTGCTGGACATCCCCTACGAGACCTATTACGAGGGCGGCTATATCATCAACCTCCTGGTGGGCCCTGCCACAGTGTGTGTGGCGGTGAGCATTTACGATAAGCTGGCTCTCCTGAAGAAAAACCTGCTGCCGGTGCTGGTGGGATGCCTGGTGGGGGTGGCAGCCTCTGTGGGCAGCATCTGGGTGATGTGCCGCCTCTTCGGCCTGGACCGGGTCATCACCGCAGCGCTCCTCCCCAAATCTGTCACCATGCCCATCGCCACCGCAGTGGCCCAGTCCCACCAGGGTGCTGTCTCAATCACCATCGCAGCGGTCATCTTCACAGGCCTGCTGGGCAACCTGGCGGCCCCCCTGCTCATAAAAGTCTTCCGGGTGAAGGACCCCCTGGCGGTGGGCCTTGGGATCGGCGCCTGCTCCCATGCCATGGGCACCGCCAAGGCCATGGAGCTGGGCAAGACTGAGGGCGCCATGAGCGGCCTTGCCATCGGCCTTTGCGGCGTCATTACCGCCCTTGCGGCCCTGGGCTTCGGAGCGCTGCTGTAAGGACATTTTTTCAGGACACGCTGCATATTTGCGGCGTGTCTCTTTTATTCTTGGCCTTCCGGCCCCCTGTTTTAGGAGAAGCCAGTCTTTTCCTGGCGGACAAAAAAATAGATGTTGCACTTCTCGTTAAGATTTGGTTAAATAGATATAGTAACATGGCACGATCCATCCGTGCCGCCGGTGTGGGAAGCCGACGACAGACCGTGCTTTCAAAGGAAAGGGGGGACAACGAGAACAGCACAACCTGCGCTCTCGTAACCGAACGAAAAAAAGAAAAAAGGTGAATTGACATGACTGATATTCTGGTAAAATTTGACGACATTTTGTACTATCCCGTTCTGATTATCGTCCTGATCGCAGCGGGCCTGTATTTCTCCTTCCGCACGGGCTTTGTGCAGCTCCGCCTGTTTAGAGAGTCCATCCGGGTGGTGATGGAAAAGCCCAGCAAAGAGGGCTCCGTCTCCTCCTTCCAGGCCCTGATGGTCTCCACCGCCTCCCGTGTGGGTACCGGCAACATCGTGGGCGTTGCCACCGCCATTTGCCTGGGCGGCTTCGGCGCCACCTTCTGGATGTGGCTCATCGCCCTCATCGGCGCCGCCTCCGCTTTCGTGGAAAGCACCCTGGCCCAGGTCTACAAGCGCAGAGACGCCAGCGGCGACAGCTACGGCGGCCCCGCCTATTACATCCAGGACGCCCTGCACAGCCGCGGCCTGGGCATAGCTTTCGCCGTCTTCCTGATCCTTACTTACGCCGGCGGCTTCAATATGCTGGCCTCCTTCAACCTGCAGGATACCTTTAAGGTCTACGGCTTCTATACCCCCGGCGTCACCCCCTGGATCATCGGCGGCGTTGTGGCCCTGGCCGTTGCATACTGCATCATGGGCGGCGGCAAGAAAGTGGTCAAGGTCACCGAGGTCATCGTCCCCGTCATGGGCCTTCTGTATGTGGCCGTGGCCCTGATCATCATGGTGACCCACCTGAACCTACTGCCCGGCGTCATCGCCCGGATCTTCAAGGATGCCTTTGACTTCCAGGCCATTTTCGGCGGCGTTGCCGGCTCCTGCATGATTTACGGCATCAAGCGCGGCCTGTACTCCAACGAGGCCGGCGTGGGCTCCGCTCCCAACGCTGCCGCCGCCGCTGACGTTTCCCACCCCGTCAAGCAGGGCCTGGTGCAGATGCTGTCCGTCTTCATCGACACCCTCCTCATCTGCTCCGCCACCGCCT
Source organism: Oscillospiraceae bacterium (assembly GCA_016293265.1). Lineage (GTDB taxonomy): Bacteria > Bacillota > Clostridia > Oscillospirales > Oscillospiraceae > Oscillibacter. The sequence goes on from JAEDEN010000003.1 coordinate 20,380, forward strand.
TCATGTGCATGTGCTCCGGCGTGGAGCCCACCGCCGAAATCGCCGGCGCCGCTTACGTGCAGCTGTCCATCTCCACCGTGTTCGGCGCCATCGGCCCTGTGTTCATCACCGTGGCCATGGTCCTCTTCGCCTTCACCACCCTGCTGGGCAACCTGTATTACTGCGACAACTGCCTGACCTTTATCCTGGGCAAGGAGCCCTCCAAGACGTTCATCACCGCCTTCCGCCTCATCTGCGCCGTCCTGATCTTCCTGGGCGCCGGTATGGAGATGGGCGCCGTGTGGGCCATCGCCGATATCCTGATGGCGTTCATGTGCTTCATCAACCTCCCCGCCTGCATTGTCCTCAGCAAGACCGCCATTGCCGCCTGCAAGGACTATGAAAAGCAGAAGAAGGCCGGCAAGAATCCTGTCTTCCACTCCGCTGACATCGGCCTGGACTCCTCCAAGCTGGACTGCTGGAAGTAAGCCTTCTTTCCTTCCCGGCACCCGGCCCCTGTATATTCTGACCCTCTGAAAAAAGGGATGCTGCCTGGGCAGCGTCCCTTTTTCCCTCTTCATTTCCACACAAAAACCGCCCGGACAGGCGTCCGGGCGGTTTGTTTTTTCCTTACACGGAGAACAGCAGGTCGCTGTAGACGGGGAAGGGCCAGTAGTCGATATCCATGATGCCCTCCAGATAGTCAGCACTCTCCCGGGCCTTGTTCATGTCAGTGATGAGCACCTCGTGGCAGAACTCCATGGCGGCTCTGGGCTCGGCGGGAATCCGGCCCAGGTCCTTTTCCATCTTCCCGCACTGGACCAGCAGGGCATCGGCATACTTGCCCAGCTCCTTGGCGGTGGAGCTTTCATACTTGCAGGAAACGCCCATGGCCTCCATACTGGCAGCCCGGCTGCACAGATCGGCGGTGTAGGCGGAAACGGCAGGCAGGATCTGGTGGCGGATCATGCTGGCCATGGTCTTGGCCTCAATGGTGATGACGGTGGCGTAGTTTTCAATATGGATCTCCGCACGGGCGTCAATTTCTTCCTTGGTGTAAATGCCGTGCTTGACAAACAGGTTAACATTCTTTTCCGCGTTGTACACGGGCAGGGCATCGGCGGAGGAGGCCAGGTTGGCAAGGCCACGCTTTTCAGCCTCGGCGATCCAGGCCTCATCATAGCCGTTGCCGTTGAAGATGATACGCTGATGTTCGGTGAAGACCCGCTTGATCAGCTTCTGGAGGTCGGCCTGGAAATCGGCGGAGCCTTCCAGCTCGTCGGCAAACTGCTCCAATTCCTCTGCCATGATGGTGTTCAGGGCGATGTTGGGGCCGGAGACGGACTGGGAGGAACCCGGCATACGGAACTCAAACTTGTTGCCGGTGAAGGCCATGGGGCTGGTGCGGTTGCGGTCGGTGTTGTCCTGAGGGATGGCGGGCAGCACGTCCACGCCCACCTGCAGGTTCTTCTTGCCGGAGTCCTTGAACTCAGTGCCGCTGATGATGGACTCCACCACGCCGGCCAGCTCGTCGCCCAGGAAGATGGAGAGGACGGCGGGAGGCGCCTCCTGGGCGCCCAGGCGGTGGTCGTTGCCGGGGAAGGCCACGGTGGCTCTCAGGAAGTCCTGATACTCGTCCACACCCTTGATGAATGCCGCCAGGAACAACAGGAACTGGGCGTTCTGGCGGGGAGTGGAGCCGGGCTTGAAGAGGTTGCGGCCGGTGTCGGTACCCAGGGACCAGTTGTCGTGCTTGCCGGAGCCGTTGACGCCGGCAAAGGGCTTTTCATGGAGCAGGCACACCAGGCCGTGGCGGTCAGCCACCTTCTTCATAACCTCCATGGCCAACTGGTTCTGGTCGCAGGCGGTGTTGGCGTCGGAGTAGATGGGGGCCATCTCATGCTGGGAGGGGGCCACCTCGTTGTGCTTGGTCTTGGAGAGGACGCCCAGCTTCCAAAGCTCTTCGTCCAGCTCCTTCATGTACGCGGCGACACGGGGCTTGATGGCGCCGAAATAGTGGTCATCCAGCTCCTGGCCCCGGGGGGGCTTGGCGCCGAAGAGGGTTCGGCCCGTCAGGCGCAGGTCCATGCGCTGGTTGTAAAGCTCCTTATCCACCAGGAAGTATTCCTGTTCGGGGCCCACCTGGGCGGTGACCCGCTTTGTCTCCGTATCGCCAAACAGGCGCAGGATACGGATGGCCTGGCGGCTGACCTCATCCATGGAGCGCAGCAGGGGGGTCTTCTTATCCAGGGCGTGGCCGGAATAGGAGCAGAACACGGTGGGGATGCACAGGGAGCCTTCCTTGATGAAGGCGAAGGAGGTGGGGTCCCAGGCGGTGTAGCCCCGGGCCTCAAAGGTGGCCCGCAGGCCGCCGGAGGGGAAGGAGGACGCGTCAGGCTCGCCCCGCACCAGCTCCTTGCCGGAAAACTCCATCATGATCTTGCCGCCGCCCACAGGGGCAACGAAGCTGTCATGCTTTTCGGCGGTGACGCCGGTCATAGGCTGGAACCAGTGGGTATAATGAGTGGCGCCTTTTTCCACGGCCCACTGCTTCATCGCCTCGGCAATCTCATTGGCGGTAGAGAGATCCAGGGAGGTACCGTCGGTGATGCATTTTTTCCATGCGCCATAGCTGGCGGGAGAGAGGCGCTCTTTCATGGTTTCCTCGTTGAACACCATGCGGCCGAACAATTCGGGGAGCTTTGTTGTTGCAGACATACAATCATCCTCCTATATTCTTCGTGATAATCCTATCAGCAAATCCAATGGATTGCAAGGTATTACTTTGCCAACTTTTTACTTGCCGCTTTCACCGTAGTTGGACAAAACGCGGGCAGAGGGATCGGAGACATCGCAGCCTTCCCACTCCTTGTTGGGCATCCAGAAGTCCGCGATCATCTTTGCCTGGCCGGGATAATATTTTTCAAAAATCTCCCGGTAAAGCAGGCTCTCCTTGGTAAAGGGCGTGCAGTAATCGTATTTTTGACGCAGCTTTTCAAAGTCCCCGCCGGAATATTTCTCCTCCGCATAGGCCTTCAGGTCATCCACCATGGAATGGCCCACGGCGTCGGAGAAGGCGGCCTTCTGGCGCCAAAGGATGGACTCGGGGAGGAGGTGGTCCTTTTCGAAGGCGTGGCGCAAGAGGTACTTGCCCATGCCGTAGCTGTTGCGCTTAATGGCGGGGTCCAGGCTCATAACGTAGCGGACCAGCTCCAGGTCGCCGAAGGGAACGCGGCCTTCCAGGGAGTTGACGGAAATGCAGCGGTCGGCCCGGAGGACATCGTACATATAGAGCTCATCCACCCGCTTCTTGGCCTCCTTCTGGAAGGCCTCGTCACTGGGGGCAAAGTCGGTGTATTTATAACCGAAGAGCTCGTCGGAGATCTCGCCGGTCATCAGCACCCGCACGTCGGTCTTTTCGTGGATGGCCTTGCAGCAAAGGTACATACCCATGCTGGCGCGGATGGTGGTGATGTCCCAGGTGCCCAGAAGGGCGATGACCTCTTCCAGGGAATCCAGCACCTCCTGCCGGGTCATGTACACCTCGGTATGGTCGGAGCCGATGAAATCGGCCACCTGGCGGGCATACTTGAGGTCGATGGCGTCCTGATCCATGCCGATGGCAAAGGTCCGGATCTTCTTGCCCAAGATCACGGAGGAGATGGCGCACACCAGGGAGGAATCCAGGCCGCCGGAGAGCAGGAAGCCCAAGGGGGCGTCGGCGTCCAGGCGCTTGTCAACACCCTGGATGAGCTTTTCCCGGATTTTGCGGCAGGCAGTCTCCACATCGTCGGTGGAATATTCCGTCACGGTGGTCAGGTCGGCATAGCGGACGAAGCGGCCGCCGGCGTAATAGTGGCCGGGAGGGAAGGGGCAGACCTCGGCGCACAGCCCCACCAGGTTCTTGGCCTCGCTGGCAAAGACGATGCCGCCGGCGGCGTCGTAGCCGTAAAAGAGGGGGCGGATGCCGATGGGGTCCCGGGCGGCGATCAGGGAATCGGTCCTGGAATCATAAATGATCAGGGCGAATTCCGCGTCCAGCTTGGAGAACATCTCCAGTCCGTACTCCCGGTAAAGGGGAAGCAGGATCTCACAGTCGCTTCCGCTCTTAAAGGTATACTTCTTGGAAAGCTCCCGCTTCAGGGGGCGGAAGCCGTAGATCTCGCCGTTGCAGACCAACATATCCCCATCCAGGGCGAAGGGCTGCATTCCGCTTTCGCTCAGGCCCATGATGGCCAGGCGGTGGAAGCAGAGGTAGCCGCTGGGGGTCTCTTCGATGCGGCTCATGTCGGGGCCGCGGGAGATGGTGCGGTCAAAGTAAGGCTTGATCTCTTCCTTGGTCAACGTCTTCTTGGAAAAACCCATGATGGAACACATAAAAGCACCTCCGAAAAAATAAAAACGCAGCTATGTCCTAAATTTTAGGACGAATAGCTGCTATCCGCGGTGCCACCTAAATTACCTTCCCGATGGGAACGGTCACCTTCAAGGCTCAAATAAGCCCGTGTGATGTAACGGTCACAAGTCGGCGCACCTACTGGCTTTTCGCGTTCGGATTGCGGCTACGGAGTGTTCTTCCCACAGGTTCTTTGGTCGGGGTTCCCACTCTCCCCCGCTCACTTACACCGGAACGCCTGCGGTACTTTTCTCCATCAATGCCTTTTGTTGTTTGATTGAATGTGGTGATTATACAACGGGTTGCATTGTCTGTCAATGTCAAAACAGACAAAAGTCATACCTTCATTTCAGAAAATTTTTGCATTTTCTTGCGAAAAGACAGCCGGAACTTGCTTTGTTTTTCCGTTGAAGACAGTGGCAGGGAGACTCTCCGCCGGGGCACGTCGATGTAAAGGCGGCCCAAGGCCGCCCGAAGGCTTTTACCCCTCCATATGCCGTCCCAAGAAGGCCGCCACAGTCTGGGCCAGCTTGTATTCGGCATCGCCGGAGGTTTGGGCCCCATCGGAGGAGATGAAGAGGACCAACCCCAGCAGATCCCCCTCCGCCAGGATGGGCGCCGCCACCATGGTGGTGAAATTGCTGGCGCTGTCGCTTACGGGAATGGCCTGGCCGCCGGGGGCAAACTGATAGATCCGGCGGTTTTCCATCACCTGCTCCAGGGCTGTGGTGATGCGCTTGCCCAAAAGCTCCCGCTTGCCCCCTCCTGAAATGGCGATGACCGTGTCCCGGTCCGTCACGGCGCAGATGGCGCCGGTGGAGCGGCTCATGGTTTCGCAAAGCTGCAGGGCAAAATCCTCCACGCCGCCCAGAAGCGAATATTTTTTGAAGATCACCTCGCCGTCCCGGCTGGTGTAGATCTCCAGCGGATCCCCCTCCCGGATGCGCATGGTGCGCCGGATCTCCTTGGGGATAACCACCCTGCCAAGGTCGTCGATCCGCCGCACGATACCTGTTGCTTTCATATACCTTCTCCTTTGCCTGATGATCTCAGCAAAGGTATTGTTTGCAGGTGGCGGAAGATTATGCACACCCTTCAGGCGGCGATTCGGCAAAAAACGCGCCGGTCTTTGAAAAATCCGGGCAGTTTTCCGCCGGCCTGAGGAACTGCCGGTTTCACCGTTTCAAAAAGCCTTCTGCAAAAACCCGGTTCGGTGCAAGACCGAACCGGGCTTTTGATTCCTTCAGGCGTTTGGCTTTCTGTCCGGCTGGTTCAGCCGGGCAAATCCGCCCCCTGGCGAAAAGGGATAGGGATTACTTTGCCACGTTCTCCATAAAGCGCATGAGGATGGTTGCGGCCTCAGCGCGGTTTGCAGTGCCATTGGGAACGATGGTGGCGGCAGTACGGCCATTGAGCAGGCCGGCGCCGCAAGCCCACTGAACAGCGGGGACCGCATAGGCAGAGATCTCAGCGGCGTCGTCATAGCTGAGGATGTTGGTGTTCTCGCCCACGCTCACGTCATACCCCTTGTACTGTGCATAGCGGTACAGCATGGCGGCAAGCTGCTCACGGGTGATGCTGGCATTGGGAGCAAAGCTGGTGGCAGAGTAGCCGTTCACGATGCCGTTGGCGCTGGCCCAAGCCACAGCGTCGCTGTAATACATACCGGCTGCCACGTCCTCAAAGGCGCTGGCGGCGGCAACAGCGGGGCTGTTCTCCATGCGGTACAGCAGCGTGACCATCATGCCGCGGGTAACATTGGTGCCGGAGGCGAACAGGTCGGTGCTGACGCCGTTCATCAGACCCTTCTCGGTGACATACTGGACGGCCTCATAATACCAGTCGCCGGTGGTGACATCCTGATAGGGGTTCTCCCAGGCACCGGAGCTCTGCTCCTCGTCGCCCTTCTGGGCACCGGTGTTGATGCTGGGCTTGGAGGCGTTGCCGGAGGAAGAGGGATTCTTCTCTTCCACACCGTCAACAGGGATCTGGGCATCCACAGAGGCGTTGTCGATGGTAATGCAGTAATTGTCGGTGTAAGTAGCCATGCCGGGCTCGTAGGTGTAGATCACCAGGGCCAGGGTATGGCCGGCCTCAACCTCATAGACGGTGGGCTGGAGGTAGAGGGTGTAGTCATTCTTGCCGCCCAGGGCCACCTTTTCGGTACGGGCCGCGGAAGCGGAGTCAAAACCGGCATTGGGGTTGGCCAGATCCATCCAGCCGCGGGTAACGACCTTGTAGGGAACGTCGGTGGTGTTGTGAATGGTCAGGTCGTAGTTGGCCAGGCCGCCGCCCATCCAGGCGCCGCCTTCCTTCAGGGTCGTCTTGGGAACATAGCTGCCGGAGGTGTTGAACACGGGGAAGGTCTCGCCCTCGGGAGCGATATCCACCAGCATGGCGCTGACCATCAGGGCGTCGCGCTCCTCGATGGGCGTCACATCATTGGCCAGCATGGCAAACATCGTCATATAGACCTCGTCGTTCAGCTGGGCTGCCATGTTGTCATGGTCAACAGTGCCGCGGGGCATATCGCCCTGAGGAGCAGCAGCGGCAGTGCCGGCGGATTCCTCCGCCTGGACGGGATTGGATGCAGTGGCAGAGAAGTTCACGGCAACCGTGCCCTTGATGGTGGTATCCTCTGCAACCTCCATGGCATACATGGAGCTGACGGGGGTGGAACCGTCATTGATCATGGCACCCTGCCAGTTGAAATTTCTGGTCCATCTGCTGTCCGTCAGATCGGCGCCCACAAGGCTGTAGTCGCTGCTGATGGTGGTGGTCTCCTCCGTATCCTCACCGGCAGCCAGGACCATGTACTTTGCGGTCTCCCAGCTGTCATAGGTGTTCCAGACGCCGGCTTCATGGCTGTCCTGGGCAGTGACGGCGGGCATATCCTCGGCGCCGTTTTCAACATTGTACAGATAGTGGCTGAACCACTGGTTCAGGATCTCATCGTAGGTCTGCTCGCCGATGTGGAAGACCAGGTTGCCGGCGGGATAGGTGGGAGTCAGGTGGCCATCCTGATGCAGGAGCAGCTTGACATCCTGGCCGGCAGTCTCGAAGGCTTCATACATCTGGGCGAACATCTTGGTGCGGACGTTGTAGTCATTCAGGCCGTGGACGATCAGAGCAGGGCACTGGATGTTCTCGGCATCCAGGGTATAGTCGCGGATCGCCCAGTGGTCGCCATAGTCGCCATTGAGCTCCATCTGCTCCAACTGCATCTGGCGCAGGAAGCTGCCGTAGCTTTCGGCAATGCTGGCGTAGTCGGAGACGTCGGCGTCCACAACACCCTTATCAGCACCGTCCTGGCTGTCCAGGTAACGGCCGGCGCAGTAAGCAGCCAGAGTGTTGGTGTAAGCCACGTTGGTTCTGGTGGAGATACCCTGAGCGTTGGTATACTCATACCAGCTGGAGATACCGGCAACGGGAACGATGGTCTTCAGGCCTTCCACGCCGGTGGTAGCCAGGCCGAACTGGGTGGTGCCGGCATAGGAACGGCCGGTCATACCCACGCTGCCGTTGGACCAATATGCCTCAATGGCGGTGGTGGCGTCCTTATCGGTGTAAGCAACGCGGTCAGACGCGCCGTTCAGCCACTCGATGACGCACTTGAAGGCATCAATCTCGATATTGGCACCGCAGGACTCAAAGCCCTCGGAGCCTCTGGTGCCCAGGCCGCCGCACTCGACAACGGCAAAGCCGCGGACCAGATAGTAATCGTACCACTCCAGATCCTCGTAATCCATCATCTCCTCAAAGGGATTGTAATAATACCAGTCAGAGGAATCGGCGGCATTGACAAAGTCGATAGAGGATTCCCAGCTGTCGATGGTCCCGGTAGCGGAATTACGGGGTTCGGCGGTATTGCTGTAGGCATCATAGCCCAGCTCCTCGTCGTTGTATTCCATGCCGCGGTCCGTGCAGCCGGTGATGTAGGGGCGGGCCTCATAGATGGTTGCGGCCTGGAAATCGCCCTCGGCGGCAGCCCGGGGAAGCTGCACCAGAGCCTTCACCAGATCCAGCTGGCCATCGTTATCGGTATCGTAGTTGGTCTCGACATAAACGCAGAAGCGGATGATGTCGCTTTCCTCGTTGCTGTAGCCCTCTTCAACGGCGCCAGTCGTATAGGGGAAAATAGGCTGTGCCAGGCCATCAACGAAGAGGGGCTCCTTTGTCTCGGCTGCCATAGCAGCAGTCAGGTCAGCCAGACCGTCGTCGGCCTTCAGAGCGTTAAACTCGGCCACGGTGATCGTGTCATCACCGTCATAGTCGTCGCCGATCATCCCCAGGCTGTCAGCCATTCCGGCATAATCATCGGGATAGATGCCAAGCTGTGCCTCGGGCATACCGGCAGCACGCAGCAGGTAGGCAATGGCCACATCCCAGGTCATCTTGTCGTCCTTGCTGGCGTCAGCAGGCAGCTTCTCCGCGTAGTTCTCATCCTGCTCTGCCAGAGCGGTCAGCGTCATGATGTCTTCATCGCTGGAAGCCATTGCAGGCGTTGCAAAGGACAGGACCATGGCCAGCACCAGCAGCAGAACAGTTGCTCTCTTCTTCATCGGTACAATTCACTCCATTCCTTGATCTTGCAAGCTTGAGGGCTGCGCAGGGATGAAATGGTCCTTTCCCCTTCGGCCATTTCCGAACCTGTCAGCTCTAAAAATTGCTATTATGAATTATAAAACCGCAAGGTTGCAAAAATCAACGCCTTCTTTCAACCGCTTTAAATCACTACAGTAAACTTGTACAATCCAGGAGGAGGGTCAAATGCACGTTAATTTTTGGTACAATTCCAAAAAGGCCGCTCTATTTCAACGGTGGTTTTTGTTGAATTACTTCCAAAAAATCCATTTTTTGACCAATGCGTTGCATAGAATCATCTTTTTATACATGAAAAAGCAGAAAAAATTCAGCAGAATACACAAAATATCAGGGTTAAACCGTATCCCGTTAAATACAGGGGTTGTTTCAGCATATATCAGAAAGTTCCGCCGCAGGGTTTCTCTGCTCCCAGGCAGCGGCCAAAGTGCTTCCCGTTTCAGGGAGGCGTGCATTCCGGGACGCGCCATCATGACAGCCCGCAAAGCAAAAAAGAGGGAAAAGGGAGAAAATCCTGCAAAAAACGCGCCGACTCTTAAGAATCGGCGCGTTTTTTCATTTGCCTTCCCAGGCCAGGACTTCCGCCCTGGTGGGGATGGAGGGGGCCGCCCCCCTGCGGGTAACGGCAATGGCGCTGGCCCTGGCGGCAAGCTCCATGGCCTCGGAAACACTGCCGCCGCCCAGGATCCCTGCCAGGAAGAAGCCGGTGTAGGTATCTCCCGCAGCGGTGGTATCCACTGCCCGGACGCGGACGGCACACTGGCGTGCGGTCCGGGTTCCGTCATCATAACAGGAGCCCCGCTCCCCCAGCGTCAGCAGCACGGCCGCGGCGGGGAACCTCTCGTGCAGCGCGGCGGCCACGGCCAGGCCGTCCTCCCCCTTGTCCACTTCCCTGCCCAGGATCTGTCCGGCCTCCACCTCATTCACCAGCAGGTAATCCACGGTCTCCAGAGGCAGGGCAAAAATCTTTTCGTTCATGGGGGAGGGGTTCAGAACGATCTTCATGCCCCTGTGGTGGGCCTCCGTCATAATATAGGGCAGCTCATTGATCTCATTTTGCAGCACCAGCACATCCCCTGCCCGGAACCGGCTCAGAACCGCATCCGCCTGGGCGGTGGTGATGGACTGGTTGGCTCCTCCGTAGAGCAGGATGCAGTTGTCGCCGTCCCTGCTGTTCTGGATGATGGCGTGTCCGGTGCGCACGTCCTTTCTCACGTCCACACAGGAGGTATCCACCCCTGCCTCCCGCAGCTCCTGCAGCAGGAAAAGGCCGTCCTCGCCGATGGCGCCGGCATGGCAAGTCTCCATCCCCGCCCGGGCCAGGGCGATGGACTGGTTGAGGCCCTTGCCGCCGCTGAAGGTCCGGAGCTCCTGGGAGAGCAGGGTCTCCCCCTTGCCCACAAAATGGTCCACCCGGTAGGTATAGTCGATATTCAAAGATCCAAAGCACAAAACCTTCATACAAAACTCCTCTCAGCCGTAATTGCGCAGTCCCGCTTCCACGATGTCCCAGAAGCGGTCCGCGTCGATGTCAATGGCTACGTCCGCCGTGGGGGAAAGGTGCAGGTAGCCGAAAAAATCGCAGTTGGTGCGGCCATAGGACTGAACGCTGCGAATGTCGATCTGGGTGTTCATGGGTTTGGTTGTGATAACGCCGGGGTCGATCAGGTAGGCGATGGTCACAGGGTCATGGAGAGGACCCCCCTCCCAGCCGAAAACCTCCTTCTGGGTCTTGCAGAAGTGGGCCATCAGATCCACGAAAAGGCGGGAGGCCCGGTTCCCCACCCGCCCCATGCGCTCCACAATCTCCGGATAGCACAGGACCTTTCTCGTCACATCCAGGCCGATCATGGTGATGGGGCGGCCGGAGGTAAAGCAGACGTAGGCCGCGTCGGCGTCGGCGATGATGTTGAATTCCGCCGCCGGAGTCACGTTGCCGTTGGTGTAGGAGCCGCCCATAAGGACGATGCGCCTGATCTTCTCCACGATCCTGGGCTCCATGCGCATGGCCATGGCAAGGTTGGTCATGGGGCCGGTGGTGACCATGGTGATATCCCCCTGGGAGGCCAGAAGGGTGCGGATGATGTAGTCCACCGCGTGCTCCGGCTCCAGCTTCCGCTTCAGTTCCGGAAAAACGGGGCCGTCCAATCCGGTGGCGCCGTGGATGTCGCCGGCGGTGATTTTCTCCCGGATCATGGGACGGCCGCAGCCCGCGTACACGGGCACATCCACTCCAAGCCACTGCACCACGTTCAGCGCGTTGCGGCGGGTGTTTTCCAGCGTCTGATTCCCTGCCACCACGGTGATTCCCAAAAGGTCAATGCAGGGGCTGTTGGCCGCCAGGGTAATGGCGACGGCGTCGTCATGGCCCGGATCGCAGTCCAGGATGATCTTTGTCTTTTCCATAGCGCTGTTCCATTCCTTCCCAGTTTATCTGCTTTTATTATAATGCGCCATAGGCAAAGCTACAAGCCTGGAACATCAAGCACCACAAGGCTGTCAGCAAAGCTGCCCCGGCGGAATGGATCTGGCTGCAAAAGATCCGCTGTCCCGGGACAGCGGATCTTCTCCGGCGGTATTCACACACCGGCGCCCTCCCCGGCGGGATGGTAGGTCTTCACCAACTGCCGGATGAGATCCCGGATGTGGTCGCTGTTGCTCCGGCTGGCTTCCTCCAGCTCCTCCAGCCGTTCGATGAGGCGCTCCCGGTCAAAGTCATTGAAGTGGCCGATGAAAATCAGCTCGTTGGGGGTCTTATCCAGGCCCTCGTCCTGCATGAGAAGCTCCTCATACAGCTTCTCACCGGGGCGCAGGCCCGTATAGACAATGGGAATATCCACATCCGGCTCGAAGCCGGACAGGCGGATCATCTTCCGGGCCAGGTCGTCGATGCGCACAGGCTCCCCCATGTCCAGGACGAAGACCTCTCCTCCCTTGGCATAGACGCAGGCCTGCAGCACCAGGGACACCGCCTCGGAAATGGTCATGAAATAGCGCACGATGTCCCGGTGGGTGACGGTGACAGGCCCGCCCCGCTCGATCTGGGAGCGGAAGAGGGGGATGACGCTGCCGTTGGAGCCCAGGACGTTGCCGAAGCGGACGGCCACAAAGCGGGTCCTGGAATGCTGGCTCAGGACCTGGATGATCATCTCGCAGATACGCTTGGAGGCGCCCATCACATTGGTGGGGTTCACCGCCTTGTCGGAGGAGATGAGGACGAAGGACTCCACTCCGTAAGTATCGGCCATTTTTGCAACGTTCAGCGTACCGAAAACATTGTTCTTCACCGCCTCGTTGGGGCTGTCCTCCATCAGCGGCACATGCTTATGGGCCGCCGCGTGGCAGACGATCTCAGGCCGGTAAAAGTCAAAGATCTGCTCCACCCGCTCTTTATCCCGGACAGAGCCAATGAGCACCACCAGATCCAGCTCGGGGTAGCGGTATTTCAGCTCCTGCTGGATGGCATAGGCGTTATTTTCGTAAATATCAAAGATGATGAGCTGCCTGGGCTGCTGCCGGGCCACCTGGCGGCAAAGCTCGCTGCCGATGGAGCCGCCGCCTCCGGTGACGAGGACGGTCTTTCCCTGGATATAGGCACCGATCTCCCCCAGGTTCACCTGCACCCTGTCCCGGCCCAAAAGGTCCTCCACCTTCACATCCCGGATCTGCTTAACGCTGACCTGGCCGCTGGCAAGCTGGTAGAGGCTGGGCAGCGTCTGCAGGCGGCAGGAGGTCTTCTGGCAAATGTCGATGATATCACGCTTGTCCTTCTGGGAGGCGGTGGGGATGGCCAGGATAATGTCGGTGACGCCGAAGCGTTCCACGGCACGGAGGATCTCCTCCCGGCCGCCTATAACCTCCACCCCCTTGAGAAGGGAGCCCTTCTTAGCGGGATCATCATCAATGATGCATACCACCCTGTTCTGGCTGTGGGAGCTGGTGTGCAGCTCCTGAAGCGCCATAGCGCCGCCGGCACCCGCGCCGATGAGCATGGTGGGCCGCAGCCTGCTCTCCGACAGCCGGTTGCGCCAGCGCCGGGCCACCCGGTAGGCATAACGCTCGCCGGTCAATCCCAGGAACAAAAATACACCGTTCAGCACCGGCAGGCTCCGGGGCAGGTATACCCCCATCAGATTGCTGATGACACAGCCTCCCGCCGCCGCAGCCACCGCCGCCAGGATGATGTAACGCAGCTCGTCGATGCTGGCATACTCCCACAGGCTCCGGTACAGCCGGAAGAAGGTAAAGATCACGAGGCATACCACCGTATACACCGGTGCCACCTTCAAATACCCCTCTACAAAGCCCGATTCCTCCAGCAGCCGGAAGCTGAATTCCAGGCGAACCCACATCGCTCCCAGCACCACGATATTGACCATTATGATGTCCAGCAAAACAAGTGTCATCACACGTGAATACCGCGTATGGATCTGTCTTAGCTTTTCCATCTGTTTCATCTCCCACGGGGAAGGGTCACACTTCTCCGCTTTCCCCGTTTTCTCCGTAGTCCTTGTAATATCTGCTGTAGCTTTGGCCGTAATAGCCGCCGTAGCCCCCCAGAACGCCGCCGCTGACGCCGTTGAAGACGCAGCCGATCAAGGGAAGGCCACTGTCCGAGAGGAGCTGCACGCCCTCCAGGATCTGAGCCTTGGAGGCGTAATTCTGGCGGATGGTCATCAGTGCGCCATCGGCAACACAGGCGATCTCCGAGGCATCCGCCATCAGCGAGGAGGGCGGCGTATCCAGGATGATGTAATCGAATATCTCCCGGCAGGCTGCCAGGAAGGCCTTGTTCTCCTCCCGGGCCAGCATCTCCGCGGCGTTATCCAAAGAGCCGCCGGCGAAGGTTACATAGAGGTTGGGATTCTCCATTTGGTGCAGCGCCTTTTGGGCGGGAATATCTCCGTTGAGGAAGTCCACCAGGCCGCACTTGTTTTCCTTCCCCAGGCTCTTGGCGACGGAGGGGTTGCGCAGATCGCAGTCGATGAGCAGCGTCCGCTTCCCCTTCAAGGCAAGGGCCGTGGCCAGATTGATGGCCACTGTGGTCTTGCCCTCCCCGGGGGTGGCGCTGGAAACCAGAAGCACCTGCATATTCTGCTCCCGAAGCTCCTTCTCCACCCGGATACGCATGAGCCGAACCGACTCGGCAAACCCGAAGTGGCCGCTCTTCTCGCTCAGCAGCGGATAAGCCCCTTCCGGACGCTTGTGAAGCCCCTTGATGGCGGGAAGGACCCCCAGGCAGCGCAGGTTGGTCAAGCGCTTCAGTTCCTCTTCATTATGGACGGTGGAGCGGAGCATGGCCATCACCACCAAAACCATCAGCCAGACCGCCACGCCCAGCACCGCGCCCTTTTTCACCGCGCCGCCGTAGCTGCGGCTGTTAATGGGGGCCGTGGGAACGCCGCTTTCATCCAGCAGGTTCATGATGGTGGGGCCCACCACAAACTCCGCCACGCTGGGATAATGCTCGATGACGGAGTTGAGCACGTCATAGGAAAGCTGCGGGTCGCCGGAGGTCACCGAGAGGGTGAAGATATTGGTGTTGTTCAGCACTTTGGCGGAAACGGCGGGCATGAAGCCGATGTCCAGATCCCGCATCACCATATCCTTCAGCGCACCGCTGGTCAGGATGTAGGGAAAGGTCTTGGCCATCTGCTCCGCAGTGGCGGTGTTGTAGCTGCGGACCTCCGACTGGAGGGGATTGGCCACATACACCGTGAAGGTGGCGCTGGCTTGATAGGAGGGCCGGTAGGCGCGGTACTCCCGCAGGCACAGCACCGCCGAGAATGTCACCACCAGGGCCACGCAAAGCCACACAAGGCGGCGGCCGACGCGCAGGAGGTCCCCCAGGAGGATGCCCAGGTCAATCCCTGCCATGTTTTTCTCTGTATGTTCACTCATGGTCTGTACGCTCCACTTTGCTGGTTTGGACACGGGCGGGCCGATAGGTGCCGTATTTGCCGTAGCGGTCATAGTGTCCGTAACGGTCATAGCCGTAGCCCCGGCTGTAGCCGCTTTGATCGGAGAGGAAGGAGGAGTAGACGTTGTTCAAAACGCAGCCCAGCAGCTTGGCCTTCTCCATATGCAGCGTATCCAGGGCAGCATTGATCTCCTTGGCGGGGCAGGTGTTCTGCCGCACCACCAAAAGCGTGGCGTCCACCAGCTCCATCACGCATTCTGCATCCGGCGCCACCGACATGGGCGGGGTATCCACGATCACATAGTCATACTGGGCCGCGGCCTCGGTGATGAGCCTGTGCAGGCCCTCCGAACCCACGATCTCGGTGGAAGAGCGCATCCCCCGCTGCTCCAGCAGCCCATGGAGATACTTGTTCCGCCCGATCTGGACCGTGGACTCGCTGAGCTTGGCCTTTCCCCGGATTACGTCCGCCGTACCGCTGCCCCGCCAGGACTGCTCCAGGATCTTATGGCAGGCGGGCTTGCGCAAGTCGCAGTCCAGCAAAAGGACCTTCTTCTGCTTCTGAGCCAGGGCAATGGCCAGGTTCACGGCGATGGTGGACTTGCCCTCGTTTTCCAGGACACTGGTCACCATCAGCACCTTCCCCTCCTCCGGCATATGCTGCTCCACCCGGCGGCGGAGTTTGCGGACCGTTTCGGCAAAGGTGAAGGAGGTGGCGGGATTGGTGATGAGAATGCTGCTCTTTTGCCGCTTGAGGAGCATGGAGAGGTTCTTGATCTTCCGCTCATGGCGCAGCTCCCCCAAAAAGCGGCAGTCCAGCTTCCGCTCCGCCTCCTGCTTGCTCCGCACGGTATCCTTCATGTAGGACAGGGCGGCCAGCAGCGCGCACATGGCGGCGGCACAAAGCAGCGCCGCCTTTTTCATCATGCTCCCGGAGTTACGGGGGTTGGAGGGGACAGTGGGAACCGTGGGGTTTTGCAGCACCTCCAAAACGGTGTCGCCCATCACCTGATGGGAGACAATATGGTGGTTTTCGATGATGGCCCGGGTCATGAGGAAGGCCGTACGGGGATCGTGGGCCGTGACCTTCATGGTCAGGAGATTGGTCTCCGCCACGGCGGAGGCCTTGATGGTGCCGTCAAAGCTGGTCATCCCCAACTGCTCCATCACCACTCCCCGGAGGATGGAGCTGTTGAGAACCTCGGAAAAAACCGTAGCCAGGTTGGTGGCGGCGGAGAGATTCTGATAAACGGTGGCGGAACTTCCTCTGGAAGAGACCACGAAGGTGGTTGTGGTGGTATAATCCGGCCGGTAGGTCACGTCGCTGACCACATAGGCCCCCATGCTTACCAGGATGACCGCCGCCAGGATCACATACCAGCGCTTCGCCACATCCCGGAGCACCACAATGGGGTCTATATTCAGCAGCTGGATCTCCCCGGTCTGCTCTTCAAACTTCTCCTGTGCCATGCTCTTACTCCTCCACGACCACGAGCAGCCGTGTCATGCCAGTATAATTGCCCCGTTCCAGCGTATAGGTAACGCTGTACACCCCCGGCACGGAGGTATCCACGTCAGACTGGACGGAAAGGCTCACATCCTCCGGGATGCCGGAGGAAAGGTCCACCGCGGCGCTGCCCGCGCGCATGGAGACCAGGTAGTCCCTGGGGCGGAACTCCCCGCCCGTTTTCAGATACACCAGATAGCTGCTCAGCGTGGCCTGATTGTCATAGGCCTCCGCGCTGCAGACCTCCACCGGAGCGGTGAGATAGGCGGTATCTCCCAGGCTGTTGGTCACCCGGAACTCCACCTCGTAGACGCCTCTTTCCGTCATGGACGCCTGGCCGCTGACCAGGGTCCCCTTCACCTGGCTGCTGAGGTCGCCGTCAATGGGGTCTGTCGCCCCCACAAGGGCAAAGACATCATAGCTTCTTCCCTCCCGGAACAACAGCGGCGCGGAAAGGGTGAAGCGGGGACCCTGGTAATCGGTATAGCAAAGTGTCCGCTTCGCCTTGGCCACATTTCCCGCGCTGTCAAAGGCGGCAAGGGTGGCTGTGGCCTTATTCCCGTCAAAGATGGCGGAGACAGACTCCACCACCAGCGATGCCGTCACATCGCCGTCCCGGTCATCCGACGCCGTCACGCCCTGCACCAGTGCCTCTTCCCCCGCGTCCACGGAGACCTGCAGTTCCCCGGCAGGGATCATGATCTCCGGGGCGGCATGGTCCACCGCTACGGCGCAACAGATCCGATAGACGGCAAACGCCGCGCAGCAAAGCGCCGTCACCACCAAAAGGATCATTTTCCCTTTGTTTTTCACGTTACATTCTCCTTATCAGAACCAATCCGGTTCCTGCGTCTTGATTTCCTGATCCATCAGAACACGGCGGGGGTTTTCCTCCAGCAGGCGGTGGGCCAGGGCGGGGGAATACTCCGACCGCAAAAGCCGCTCCACATCCTCCATCCAGGGCGTACGCATCACGGCGGAGTGGGCGTCACTGGCCACAAAGGAAGCGAAACCCCGCTCCACCATGGCGTGAGCCACCGTTTCCGCCCGGCGGCCAAAGCGGCCCAGCAGGCTCCCACGGTTGATCTGGAATAAGCAGCCCAGATCATGCCAGAGATTCAGCAGCTCCGGCGCCCCCTGCACATAGGTATACCGTTCCGGGTGGGCTACCACGGGGCAAAGCCCCATGTCCGCCACCGCCTCCAAAATAGCGGTGGCGTTCCGCCCGTAATCGGAGAAGGGGAACTCGATGAGGGCATAGCGGGACCCCGCCAGGCCCATCAATTCCCCTCTGCGCAGCAATCCCGGAACCTCCGGTGTACCGAAGATCTCCATCCCGGCGGCCACCTTCAGTGGGATGCCCTCCTGCTGCAGCCGCTGCTGGAACAGCCCCGCGGCGGAACGCACCTCGTTTGCCCAAAGGCGCTCCTCCGGCAAGTTGCAATGAGGCGTGGCGACCAGGTATTCTACGCCGCTTTCCACGGCGATCCGGGCCATTTCGACGGATTCCTCCATCTCAAAGGCGCCGTCATCCACACCGGGCAGGATGTGGGCGTGGATGTCGATCATTCCTCCAGCGCGCCGATGTCACGCATCTGCTTCAAGAATTCCAGCAGATCCGTCCGGGCCGTCTCCCGGGAGACCTCATACTCCCCCAGAATGCATTCCAGCAGGCTCTCTTCGGTCTGCTCTTCTTCCAAGGCCCGGAAGATGAATGTCCCAATGCCGTTCATGGTAATCAGGCCGTTGAATTTGGCCGCCGCGGCGCCCACAGGCACCAAAATACACTCTCCCGCGATCTCCCGCAGGATAAAATCCTTTGAAGCTTTCATTTCCGCTTCCTCCCAAGTACATTCCGGGCTCCGCCGTACATCCGCTGCAAGCAGGGGCGCAGCCAGATGACACGGACCCAGACTTTTTCAAAAAACTCCCACCAGAAGCTGCCGGGCCCCTGTTCCTTCCCTTTCCGGATGGCGCGGCACACCACTGCAAAGATCTGCTCTTCCCGGATGCCCCGCTCCACCGCCGTCTGCGCGTCACCCACCATTGTGTAGCGGCCGTTTTGCTCCACGGCACAGATGCGGTGCAGGACATAGGCCCCGCTGTCCCTTTGATAGAGGGCGATATCTCCCACTCCCAAGGGTCTTTTCACGGCGGTAAGGAACACCGTATCCCGGCCATGGACCAGGAAAGGGGCCATGCTGTTGCCGCTGATGCGCAGGGGCAGCATTTCCACGGTCTTCAAAAGCTCCCGGTAGCTCTCCAGCAGCTCCGCCGTGTCAACGGTCTTCACCTGTTCTTCCATCAAACCGCCTCCCGGGTCTCTTCCCAGACGCGGCCCTCCTGGACACGGTACTGCCGCGTGCAAAAGCGCAGCGTGCCGGGGCGGTGGGTCACCAGGATGCAGGTGCGGACCAGGCCGCTCTCCATCAGGTTTTGCAGCATCTGTTCCTCCGTGCCCTCGTCCAGGGCGGAGGTGGCCTCATCCAGAAGCAGGATCGGCGCGCCGCACAGAAGGGCCCGGGCCACCGCCAGGCGCTGGGCCTGTCCTTCGGAAAGGCCCTTGCCCCGGCCGCCCACCGTGTAATCCAGTCCGCCGGGCAGCTCCTTTACAAAATCCCAGGCGCATACGATGCGCAGGACGTGCTCCAGCTCCCCATCCGTGGCCTCCGGCCTTGTCATCCGCAAATTCTCACGGATGGTACCGGTGAACATACTGTTGCCCTGGGGCACATAGCCAAAGGCGCTGCGGGTGGCAGCGGAAAGAGGATAACGCTCTTCGCCGCAGAAGAGCGCCGCCTCCCCCTTCTGGGGGCGGACAAGGCCCAGCAGCATCCGCAGCATAGTGGTCTTGCCCTCGCCGGAAGGCCCCGTCAGGGCCACAAGGTCTCCGCTGCCGGCGGTAAAGTCCACATCCCGCAGCACTTCCTCCCCGTTCTGGTAGGCAAAACCCACTCCCCTCATGGAAATGGTCAGCTGCTCCTCCCGGCGGAAATCCCGGGTGTGCTCCAGCTCCTCCGCAGGGAGCTGGACGACATCCATAATGCGTCCGGCGGAGGTGGAAATGGACACCGCCGAGGAAACCAGGCCGATCAGGGCGGAAAAAGCGCTGCTCAGCGTGGAAGAGAGCTGTAAAAACATGGTCATGGAACCGTAGCTGATGGCTCCGGTCCACAGCCGGTATACGCCCCAGCCAAAGCAGCCGGCGGAGACCAGCATGCCCACCAGGGACATGAACGCCGTGGTCCGCACGGAAAACCGGTTATACGTCAGGTACTCGTCCCGGTATTTCTGCTGCAGGGCGGTCATTTTCTCATAAAAAATATCGGTGATATCGAAGGCCTTCACGCTGGTCAGGTTGGCCAGGGAGTCCTCATAGAAGGACATGGTATCGCTGGAGATGGCCTTCATCTCCCGGTTATAGCGCCGCATCTTGCCCAGCAGGATGCGGGAACAGCCCGCAGACACGGGAATCCCCAGCAGGGCGATCACCGCCATAGTGGGGTCAAAATACAGCATGATGGCAAGGGCACCCACGAATTGGACGCCGCTGGAGATCAGGCTGGGGATAAAACTGTTGACGCCGCTGGAAACCGCGCCCACGTCGCTGGTAAGGCGGTTCAGCAGATCGCCGCTGCGGTATCGGTCCAGGGACTCCCAGTCCGTGGCCAGGATGCGGGCGAACACCTCCGCCTGGATCTCGTTTTGCACACGGATATTGACGGCGGCGCCGATGCGGCTTGCCATACTCTTCATCAGAATATTCCCAAGCATCATCCCTGCCATGACGGCCGCCGCCGTGGCGATGGTGCCGGTCTTGTAGCCAGTGACGGCATCAATAAGGTATTTGGAGGCAACACTGGTGCCAAGGCCCATCAGGATGCCCAGCACTCCCAGCAAAATGTGGACGGCCACGATGGACCGGTAGCGCCGGATATATCCCCAGACCCAGCGGGCCTCCCGGGCAAATTCCTCCAAGGCGCCTTCTTCGATTTTCCGTTTCACCTTTTGGAGAAATTCCATACCCAACCACATTCCGTTCTTTTTCCTGTTTGCCGTCCCTTTGCGCACCAAAACAGCCGCGAAGGGGGCAAACACCCCGTCCGCCGCTGTTTCTTTGCTGCTCATGCATGGTTATGTTAGCACAGGAGTCCATCTTTGTCAATTTTTCCAGAGCTTTTCCTGGATTTTTCTCAGTTTTTTAATTATTCGGCGCATTTTTTCAGGGCTTCACGGCAAAGTGCCAAATAGGCCCGGGTCTTTTCCCGGCATTTTAAAAGGCTCCTGCTCCCATTTGGGGGCAGGAGCCTTTCATCGTCACGGACGAATCAGAAGCACATCTGCGCTCGCGGTAAGAAAAGCGTCTTTCTTACTGCACCACTTCGCCGGGGTTCTTGGCGGAGTTGGCATCGGACCAGGTCTTTTCGAAGGCAACCCAATCGCGGACGGGCAGCTCCTTGGCCCAGGTTTCCTTGCCGGTGGTCTGATCCACGGTGTACTCGTGAGAGTTGGTGGCCTCCTGGACGGCGGCATAGTACCACTTGGAGGTATCCAAGTTGTCGGGCCAGGTGATCATCTGGCTGACGGGCAGCAGGCCCTCGTTGCAGGGGCTGCGGCGCAGGGTGTTGTTAACGATGGTCATGGCCTCGGCGCGGCTGATGGGATTCTGGGGACGGTAGGTCCCATCAGGATAGCCGCTGATGATGCCCAGCAGGTATGCCAGGTTGACGTTCTCTCTGGCCCAGTGGCCGGCGATATCAGAGAAAGCGTCCGTGGTGGTGTCATAATCCTCGGAAACCACGAAGAAGCGGGCGGCCATGGTGGCAAACTCAGCGCGGGTGATGTTGTCATCGGGATGGAAGCCGCCGTCGGGCATACCGTTGATGACACCCAGGTTGGTCAGGGTGGAAACGGCGTTGTTGTACCAGGCGGTGGAGGCAACGTCATCATAGCTGTTGGTGGTCTTCCAATAGGTGCTGCGGGTCTCGTCGTTCAGCATACGGAAGAAGATGGTGGCCACCTCGGCGCGGGTGATGTTGCCGGCAGGCTGCACGCCGCCCTCGGGATAGCCGATGATGTAGGCGAAGTGATCCTCGTTGTTCAGGTAGGGGCTCTCGGTACTCTCACTGGTGCGCTTGAGCAGAACCTTCACCTGGTTGGACTTCCAGCCGGTGATCTCCTGGCCGTCGCCAAATTTCAGCGTGGTGACATAGCCGCAGTCCTCGTAGCCCAGCAGGATGTCGATGGAGTCGGCGGCAGACTCGCCGATGTAGGCGAACTCACCTTCGATTGTACCGTCGGCAATGACGGTCTTCCAGGTGCTCCGGTTCGTGGTAACGGTTTCGGCAACCCCATCCTTCACATCCATATCGGCCAGGGTCAGCTTAATCTCGTGCATCCAGTCGGACACCTCGAACTTGCCGTACATCAGGGGCATGGTCTTCAGCTCCTCGCGGGTGAAGGCAGATTTGACCTCCTCGTAGCCGTAGGCGGCGTCCTGAGCGGCATAGACGATCAGCTCGGCGGGGATAACGAAGCCGTTCTTCTGGGACTCCGCCCACGCCTTATCCGCGGTGATCTCATAGGTGAAGACCTTGGTGGCGGCATCGTAGCCCTTCAACACATAGGTGTAGGGGCTCTTGGTGTCGTCCGCATACTTGGCAGCAGGCTTGAGGAAGGTGCTGGTGAAGGTCATGGTGATGGTGTCCTTGTCGGTATCGAACTCCAGCAGCTCCATATCCATGTTGACATGGATATCAAAGCTGGCCTTCATCAGGTTGCCCTGCCGGGCCTGCAGATAGGTGGCCATCACATCGGTCATCTGCAGTGTGGCGGCATAAGTGATATTCACCTGGTCGCCTCTGGTGCGGTAGTTGTGCTCCACAGCATCCAGTTCCTTCGCCGCGGCCTCGCCGTAGCTGTAGGTCTGGGTGATATCAACGGTGGCCAGGCTGTTTTTGGCCTCGTCCATCGTTGCCGCATACGCCGGGATACTGAGGGTGGCTGCCAGAAACACCACAGTCAGCCCCAGAGCAAGCAGACGCTTCCATATTGCTCTTCTCATGTTGTGTTCCCCCTTCGGATATTGAGCCCTTCCGGGCATTTTCACATGACCGTACCGGCATGCATCAATAATTGTACTTTGTAATTATACTCCCAACTTTTGAGGAAAGCAAGCCCTAAATCTTGTGGCTCGGTCATCCATTCCACCAATTTGACATTGTATTTTCTTTTATATATAATACTGGGAGGATTCCATCCATCTCCTGGGCACCGGATACATCCGGTGCGAAGAAAGGACATTCTCCCATGAAAAAAGACAAGAAAATTACGCTGATCGTCCTGGCAGCACTTTTGGTGGCAGTCGGCTCCCTCTGCTATTGGCAGCGGAACAACCTGGAGGCCCTGCGGCTTTTCCTGCAGCTTGACCAGGAAGATATTTCCACCCGCATTGAAGACAACGTCCAAAAGGTGACGAACGCCTCCCAGAAGGTGGCAGGCGTCACGGTCCGTGACCTGACGGACGAGGAGAAGGCGGCCCTGCGGGACCAGTCCCTCTCCCGGGAGGAGTTGATCGCCCAGATCACCACCCCCGCCGAAACAGTGCCTGACAGCAGTTCCCAGATCCCGCCTGACGCCTCTGCCCCCGGCGTTGCCCCCGCCGTCTCCCCACAGCCGGACCCCGACCGTGAGGCCCTTTCCCGGCTCATCGCCGAGGTCTACCTCATGAAGGAGGAGTACAACGTCTGGCTGGAGAACATGAATCAGGCCGCCATTGACGAGTATGTGGCCCTGCCGGAGGAAAAGCAGACTCCGGAGGCCAAATATTCCATTGGGATGCGCTACATGAACCTGGCCCTGGATGAAGAAAAGGTCTGCGACGCCCGGATGGCCTCTTTGGAGAGCTCCATCCGGGAGCTTTTGAAGAAGCTGGGGGAGGATACCTCCCTGGCAGACGAGATCCACGCGGCGTATCTGGAGGAAAAGGCGCTGAAAAAGGCTTATTACCTGAACCTGCATTGAGGTCCCCTGCGCAAAAGGCTCCCCCTCATATCCGTAATACGAAATCATGAATGCCGCCTGGCGCTTATGCGCCAGGCATTTTTATTTCTCCAGGCAAACCCAGCGGTGCATCAGGGTGCACTTTCCCTCATCCCACGGTGTCATAGGTGCGTACCATAACCACCCGGCTATAGCCGCCGGCGTAGTGGGAGGGTGCAACCGTCCGGCATTCCCCCGGTTCCAGGTCCGTCAGCTTTGCATTGTAAGTAATACCGCCTACATAGACCGATTCCTCGTCCATATAGGACTTATAAAATATCCGCACACAGGGAATCGCCTGGCCCGTGAGATTTGTCACAGATAGAGAGCCGTTTTCATTCTCATCAAGTGCCACAAGGTCCTGGGACATTGTGAAATCGCCAAGCTCTGCAACATCCGCCCCACAGCTGCGGTATTCCCCTTCCTGGTAAGGCGTTTTATGTTTCTCCTGAATTAACACGGCCGCACCGCCAGGGATGGCGGACGCCTCAAATTCCAGCGTTGTTCCCTCCCGGACAGCCGTAATCATGGCATATTCGATGCCGGTGCTCCCTGTGTTCTCCACCAGCATGGCCGTGATGTTGGAAACCGCTTCATCCGAGCCATCCTCCAGGAAGATCCCGTCAAAGCCGGCTACCGTGTGCACCACCAGGTTGGTGCCGGGGATTGCATACGGGAACGTGATCCGATTGACCGGCTCCGGGGAGGGCGTGTGAGGCCGCACCGGTACCTCTTCCGTTGAGGAGGCTGCGCTTGGTGGCTGCACATCCGTCTTGCCAGTGCTCCCCGCAGGGTTTTCCGGCGCTTTCGAAGGAGCATCCTCCGGGGCCGAAGCCGCCTCTTGATATCCGCCGGCGGAGGAAGCTGCCCCCAGTTGGGGCTGTCTGTCCCCACCCGCCGTCCAGAACGCAAAAGCTACAGCCACAAGCAGGACTGCCGCAGCTGCTCCCAGAAGCACCGCTTTTCTACTTTGTTTCATGTCTTACGCCCTCTCTGATCTCCGCCTCCAGCAGGCGGCAGGCATTGGGATATTCGTGGGCCATCCGGCAGCGGTACTCCGGTACAGTCTGGAAGTTGCCGCTTTCCGTATAGACCATGGCCGCACAGGCCTTGCATTGGTCACGCATCTGGCAGTTTTTGCACTTTGCCGGCAGGCGGATCGCCCCGGCGGCCTCAACCGCTCTCTGCCAAGCCTTTTGGAAGCCCACCTGGAACACATCCTCCGCATGACCGTCAGTCAGCATCCCACAGGGAAGGAGTTTTCCGTCCCATGTTACCCAGAAGCTGCATTTTCCGGCCCAGCAGCGGATCCCCTCTCCCTGGGTCTCCAGGCAGTCATCCCCCGGATCACTGGCCAATCCATCCAGATTCTTTTCTTTCATGCGCCGTAGGAACTCATCCTCCCCGTTGAGAAGGGCTTCCACCTTCGCCGAGTAATATGCCGCCTCCCGGGGGGTAAACCGGTCGTTCCATCCCACCTTCGCCGCATCTCTTCGCAGGGGAGGGAACATATAGCTGGTTGCCTGAACGATCAGCTTTTCTCTGCGGCAAAAATCAAAAATAGCTTCCAGATCACCGGCGTTATAGGGTGTAATGCTGCAATTGATCTTAACGCTGATGCCGGCCTCCCGCAGGAGGCGAATCCCCCTTGTTGCCTGGGTAAAGCCCTGGGGATTCCCGCAAAGCCTCTCATACGTGGCGTCCGATGCGCCGTAAAGGGTAAGATTGATCCGCACGGGAGGGGTCTCCCTCAGCCATGCCACAGTCTCTTCGTTGATCAGGGTGCCGTTGGAATTGATAGAGATGACAAATCCCATTTGATGCAGCCCGGACAGGATCTCCCGGAAATCCGGGCGCAAAAACGGCTCGCCGCCAGTCAGCAGCAGGTAAAGAAGCCCGTTTTCTTTTGCTTCCGCCCCAAGCCTCAGCCATTCCTCGGAGGTTCTCAGCGGATGGACCGCTTCCTGCTGGGCCTTTGACATCCGCACGTAACACATCCGGCAGCTCATATTGCAAACAGGCGTCAGTTCAAATGTTCCGCTCAGCGGAATGTGGAGCCTTGCGGCCTTTCTGTGAAGATATTCCGTGATCGGCGGTTCTACCGGAATCGTTACCATTGGCATATGCCTCCTTTCTCATTCAGGCTTGTCAGGGCATCCCTCACCGCCAGCACCGCATCCCGGTCAGGGCGGCATTCCAGCCGGATAACCGGAACCCCGGCTGCCAGCTCACTCAACAGGCCGAAGCCCTCTTCCACATCCCTCCGGTCCCAGTGATGAAGCACCGCCTCCGGATACAGGCGCCGCACCGCCTCCGGAAGCGGTAATCGGCAGACCCGGTTTTCCTTGGCCTGTGCCAGCACAACGACTCCCCAGACCGGGGCGCTTTCGTTTCGGTAGATGCCGGAGGAGCCGGCATAGGGCAGGCCGTAAGCCCTCCAGCAGCCGCTGGCGTCCTTGCGCAGGGCAGTCCGGTCTCCATTGAGAATTTCAGCCCCTTCATACCGCAGCCACAGCTCCGCCTGGGTGGATTTTCCTGTCCCCGAGGGTGCCGAAAAAAGGATGCCCCGCCCTTTCCAGCGAATGAAGCTGGCGTGAAGCATCAGCCCCCCGAATCTCATCAGCAGGGTCTCCGCTCCCAACAGGTCGGATATATTCCGGGAATAGCACATCCTGCTTTCGCTCCCTGGAAGGTATCTGCACACAACGCGGTCTTTCGCCTCCCATGTAACGCAGGCATAGGGCTCCATGCCGGGGGCAGGACAGTGGTGAATGGTTTGAATTTCTCCATCCCAGTCATAAAACCGGTTCTGCGTAAAGAATGCCCCTTCCCCGATTGGTGGAAGCGCCGGGACGGCCTGAAACGTGAAAGTCAGGTCCATCCCGGCGCGCAGAACTGCCGCATCATCTGCGATCAGGTGTAAGAATTCCCGCGCTTCCTCCTGAATGGTAAGAGGAAACGGTATGCTGCACAGCAATCTCAGCCCAGCGACAGTGTAAAGATACCGCACCGGTTTATCTTACCTCGTACAGCTTCACACCGGCTGCCCAAGTGGAGGCAAGCCAACCCTGTTTTGCAGAGAAATAGCGCAGATAGTAATTATAGCGAGAAATGTTGGTGTAGAACCGCACGCTGCCTCTGCTGCTGTCTACCTTCATGGACCAGACATAGGGATCGTCCTGCAGGGTGAGCCTGTAGCCGCCGTAGGTGAGTTCGCTGCCGGGAGCCAGATACAGCTCACCGTCATCCGTCACAGCAGAGATGGTATAGCCCATACCTTCTCTGGTCACGGTCCAGACCATTCTCGGGGTAATGCTGTCCCCGGGCTTCTCGGAGAACCCATCGCATTTCAGTTCCATGTTCTTATCATACCGCAGCGTGTAAGAACCCATTGTGGAGTTGAACACCAGGGCGTATTCCCCGCCGCTGATGATTCTGGTGGTCGTATTGCCCAGGATCGGTTCCCTTACAGCTTCGGCCTGGCCGCAGTAGGAGCAGACGCCATCCACGAAATTGTGCTCCACAACGGGGATCTCCTTATCATAGGTATCCTGGCAGCGGGTGCAGACAAAGGTAGTCTTTCCGGGCACAGTGCAGGTGGGCAGCAGGGTCTCCTTCACCTGGTAGTCATGGCCCAGGGCGGCAAGCTCACTGTTCTGGACGTCGCCGCAGCGGGTGCAGGTCTTGGTGACCGTACCACTCTCAGTACAGGTGGCTTCCTTGGTCACCGTCTCCTGATAGTCGTGGCCCAGGGCGGCAAGCTCACTGTTCTGGACGTCGCCGCAGCGGGTGCAGGTCTTGGTGACCGTACCACTCTCAGTACAGGTGGCTTCCTTGGTCACCGTCTCCTGATAGTCGTGACCCAGGGAGCCCCCCTCTTCGGTATAGGAATCGCCGCAGCGGGTGCAGGTATAAGTGACCGTACCAGCCTCAGTGCAGGTTGCGCCGTTGTTGGCCGTCACCTGATAGTCATGGCCCAGGGCGGAGATCGCTTCCGTATAGCTTTCGCCGCACTGGCAGGTATAGGTCATCACACCGTCCCCGGTACAGGTGGCTGCCCTGGTCTCCTCAGCGGTATAGGAATGCTCGTGGGGCTCCTCCGTAGTCAGGGTATAGGCAAACTTCACCACTACGGGCCAGTGGTCAGCCAGAGCGGTTCCGTTCTCATCCGTGAAATCCTCAGCGATGGTGTATTTCTTGGCGTTCAGGGTCACATCGCTTTCGGTGTTGTTGATGTAAAACACCTTATCCACGATCTCGGCATCGGGATAGTCATAGGTACCGCCCTTGTCCTTAGCTACCAGGGCTTCGCTGCCGTGGGCGGGATAGTCGCCATCGCGCACCAACTCAATCCAGGCGTCCTGGATGGTAAAGCGCTCATCCTCATTGATTGCATCGATGAACAGCCCCTTCAGGTCTTCACGGGTATAGCGGCAGTTGGTATCACCCATGACGATAATGGGATTTCCGTTGTTGCTGGCCTTGATGGCGTTGGCCAACTGGGTGAGCTGGCTTTCCCGGGCCGCGATATCGCCGGCGTCGGAATCGGCGTCCATGTGGAGGATGTAGACGTCCACAGTAACACCCTCAGCCACGGTGGCCGCATAGTAACGGTAGCCCTTGTCGATCATGCCGTCGGCGCCGTTTCCGGTGTCAAAGATACCGGTGCTGTAATGGGTATTCCAGGAGGTCCATTTTTCACCGGCGACGAAAGCGGTATTCTTCCAGATGAGATTCAGTCCGTCGGTGTCGTTGTTCAGGCCGGAGATGCCGCCCCGGTGGGTACCGCTGTTGTAGTCGTCGGTCAGGCTGGACATCAGCTCCGTGTTGTAGTTGAAGTCCTCGGACACACCGATGATATCCCAGCCGTACTCGGCCATTTTTTCACTGATGGCCTTGGTTCCGTCGGGGCCGGGGCCGTCGGAGTTGATGGAGATGCCCAGAATCTTATTGGGCAGGCCGTCCACGTTCATGGACGTGACGGTAAAGGAGCCGCTTGTTTCAGCGGCAGAGGCCATGGCCGGTACGAGGGAAAGGGCCAGGCAAAGGGCCGTAAGGCCGCTGAGCGCACGCTTGAGTCTCTTCATCAGTCAAAATCCTTTCTAACTCGTTTTCTAAAGGAAAAGGCGGCCACAGGAATGCGTGGCCGCCTTTTTCAAACGGCGAATGTGGGCGGCTGCTCAGGAGGCAAAGATCTGGGGCTGGCCGTTGGGGTTGTTGTAGCAGACCTCAGCAAAATCCAATTCAGACGAATATTTTCCCCCGCAGGCAGGCTCTGCTACCCAGTAGACCGTGCCAAAACCGTCGTTCCAACCGCACGTGCTCTCATCCCCATGGGTGGGAAAACCAGTATAGTCTTCATCCCTCCAGCCGCAGGATCGAGCGATACTCTGAGTCAGCGTGAAGTACTCAAGTCTGAGGGCAGGCTTCGTATAAGTTTTTTTCATTGATATTCACATCCTCTCAACGGTGCCAGAGGCTTTTCAAGAAACCGTTTTTGCCGAGCCACTCGAAATAGAACTCAAAAATCCACTGGAAGTCATCCTTCTTGTCCTCCGCAGGCTCTTCGGTCTCTCCGCCGGGAGCGGGGGTCTCGGGGACTTCGGGGGTGACAGGCAGCTGGGGAATCTCGGGAGTGATGGCATAGGCCACCACCGGCAGGGTGTCGAACTCCTCCACATAGGCCATCATAGCCGGCATTTCAGCGGCCTCCATGGCAGCATTTTCGCTGGTCTTCAGCTTCGTGACAGACAGGAGGCTCTCGCCGGTGTTCTTGATGACGACAAAGCCTTCGCTGTTCGGGGTGATCTCATAGTAGAGGTCGGAGGCGTGGCTGATGTCGATCGTGCTGGTGTCGGAGCCGTTGGTCACCTGTGCCTTGGCTGCGGCGCCGCTGGGGGCCTTCAGGCCCACAGAGATCTTCGCATCAGGATCATCAACCTTAAAGGCGATGGCCTGATCCTTTGCCAGATAGACCTCGTTCTTGGGGCCGTAGTCCTCATAGGTGCCGATTTCAGGGCCAGTGGTGTGGTTACCGGCATCAGCGGGGTTATGGTCGATGAACACGATGCCCTCAGCAATTTTGGTATCCACACTCAGGGTATTCGCATCCAGCAGGATGTCGCGGACTTCTTGAAAGGTGGCGTAAAGCTCATCGCCGTAAGCCTTGGCAACAGTGGTATCCGCATTCACCAGGGGGTTATAAACCCGGATGCCGTCCAGGAAGTAGGTGGAGCGGCCATCCTTGGCGCCCACGGTCAGCTTGACGGTATAGGTGCCATACTTCAAGTCGGAGAAGGACACAGTGGGGATCTGGTAATAGTCGCCGTACTGGGCCAGGTTATCCACAACCAGCACCTTAGTCAGATCGGCAGCATTAGTCGTATTATTACCAGTATAGAGCTGGGCGCGGACCAGGCCGGTGTCCTTATTGGTACGGCTGTAAACATCCACACCGGTGCCGGTGAAGGTGAAGGTGGCAACCGCGCCGGCAGCGTTAGCGCTGGCAGAAGTCCCATCGCTTTCCTTCGTGTCATCCTCCAGGGAGGTGACCCAGCCGTGCTCGCGGACATTGACCTCGCCCTTGTTGTCGCCAGCAGGCACAGTCGTCCACTTACCCTCATATTCGATGCCAGTGATGGTGCTATTCGTGACAAAGGTATCCTCGTAATACACGTTGTTTGCGGGGATAAAGGAAACCTTGGTCCAAGCATAATCACCATTAGCATCCTTGCCAAACGCATAGAAGCTGTCGTAGCCGTCCCAAGTCATCTTACCGGGAGTATAGGTAAAGCTGGTTCCGTTTACCGCAAGCACACCGTATTGCATAAGGCCATCCACAGACATATTGGGACTGACAAACTCATGCATCCCGCTTCCGTCCAGATTAATTACCGTGTTCAAGCTATCGAGGGTAACAGTCACCGGCTTGGCATAGTCCAGCACATAGCTGGCATTTCCAATAGTAACCTTAGGCGTTTCAAACTCCATGGCAGGGTGGGCAGCAGTGCTGTTCTCATAAATGCCGGATTGGAGAGACATATTGGATTCCACAGGCTCACCAATGGCAGCACTGTTTTCAGCTTCCACCCCGGTGATGGTCACAATCAGCTTTTGACCGCCCTTTTTACCGCTGACGCAGTAATTATCTTTATAACTAAATCCTGTGACGGAAACGCTTTTTCGTTCCAGATCCACACTTGCGGTAATAGTTTTGGGCGCATCATACGGAGGATCAAAGGAGCTTCCGTTCCAATTCGCCAACTGAATCTTCACATTATCCGCCGCGTTAAAGCGGTCGGGAAGTCTGAAATCCTCGGAAATCACATCCTTCATGACGGCTTCTCCGGTCAAGGTGACCTTGGTGCTGCCAGTCACGCTCTCCGCGATCGCATCGAACACACTGTTCAACCCATTGGCATCGCTGGCTGCCAGGTAGCGGTCAACTCTATCCACCGTGCCATAACTTCCCCATTTAGTAGCCTTGGGATAGTTGCTGGAAGTGGCGTGCATGAACCGGTTCGCATTATCCGTCTCCGTAGTCCCCGTGATATTCTCAATCAAAGTAGCGGGAGCGGCATCGTTGAAAATACCCACGGTATAAACGTCAACCTTCTTAGTCTTCAAGGCGTAAGAATTTTTAAGGCAATACCGCACAGAACAAAGGTGTGCAATATAACCCCCAAAATG
>JAEDEN010000142.1 GCA_016293265.1 Oscillospiraceae bacterium
ACGGGGGTCAGGAAGGTACCGGACAGCAGGCGGGCAGAGGCCTCCAGGATGCGGGGGTCGGTGCCCTCGGTGAAAACGATCTTCCGGGGATGGGCCTTCAGCTTCTTGATGAGAAATTCAAACATGGCGATCTCCTCCAAATAATTCAGTAATTTCAGTCTGGAAAATATTTACCCATACGTTTTTATTATACACCCCAAAGCCTTTGGGTCAATGCAAAAATTCAAAAAATCAGGGGAGAAAATTTACAATTCTGTTACCTTCTGCCGGTAAAAATGTGGGAAACTGACAGGGCTTCCCCCCTCGGCGGGACTGGAAAATCCTGCAAAGACGGGAGAATCGGGCCTTTTCGGCCCTTTTGGGGTTGACGGATCAGGAAAAAGACGGTATGATAAAAAACGGTAACAAATTGTAACTTTTACGCGGCCGGGGAAGGCCCCCTTCCCTGCGGAAGGCACGCCCCTCCCCCGGTCCTTGCCTAACAGGAGACTTATGAGCCAAAACACCAAGAAAACCGACCGCCGCGCCGCCCCCCGCACCACGGCGGAGGGAACAAGGGGACGCCACCTGGTGGAGGATGAAAATCTTCTCCAGAGGGCCTATTACGCCGTGCTGCGCTTTCTGCGCCGCTCCCGCCGCCGCTGGCGCCATATCGTCCGGGAAAAGCGGGCCCATAACTTCCCGGAGTCCGAGCGCCTGCTCATCAAGGGGCTGCTGTTCGCCTGGAGCCTGCTGCCCATGCTGGCCAGCCACATCGGCGAGGGCTACCGCAAGCTGAAGCGCCGGGCCGTGCGCAGCGCGGAAAAGGACATCACCTGGGTGGAGCGCCACCCCATGCACCCCATGATCTTCCTGGGCGTGGGCTGCGCCGTGGCCGCCGTGGCCCTGTTCTTCTCCGTCTACACCCGGGGCACCACCGTGCTTTACGACGGACAGATCATCGCCAATGTGGCCTCCCCCGCCACGGTGAAGGCCGCCTGCACCGACCTGGAGCGCATCACCACCCGGGCCCTGGGCGCCGCCTACGACATCGACGAGAGCCTGTTCTCCTACGAATCCGGCTGGATGAAGCGCCAGGAGCTGGTGGCGGACGAGACCTTCGAGGAGGAGCTGTCCGACGAGATCGGCCTTGTGACGCCGGCCTACAGCCTGTATGTGGACGGGGTGCGCATCGGCGCCACCCCCTATGAGGGGGCTTTGGAGGAGCTGCTGGTGCAGCTGAAGAACAACGCCTCCGACGCAGGCACCATCTCCATCACCTTCAAGGAGAACGTGGAGATCAAGGAGGAGTACGTCCCCACCGGGGAGATCATGAATCTGGGGTATCTGGCGGAGCTCCTCTACTCCACCAAGACCGCCGAGGTCACCTACGAGGTGAAGAAGGGAGACACCTGGTCCGAGATCGCGGAGGACCACGGCCTGACCTCCAAGGAGCTGCTGGCCCTGAACCCCGGCTACGACATCAATAAGCTGTCCATCGGCGAAATCCTGACCCTGTCCGCCTCCGTGCCCTACCTGACCATGACGGTGGTGCAGCAGGAGCGGTACGTGGAGGACGTGATGTACGACATCCAGTATACCGACAGCGCCAACATGTACAAGGGCGATGAAAAGGTCACCTCCGCCGGCCAGTACGGCGCGGCGGACGTGGTGGCCAACGTCACCTACGTCAACGGCGAGGAGACGGAGCGCACCATCCTCTCCTCCGTCACCCTCCGGGAGCCTGTCACCCAGCAGTGCCTGCGGGGCACCAAGGAGCGGCCCACCTGGTATCCCACCGGCTCCTTCCGCTGGCCCACCTCCGGCAAGATCACCTCTTACTTTGGCGGCCGCAAATCCCCCGGCGGCATCGGCTCCACCAACCACAAGGGCATCGACATCGCCAACAGCTACGGCACGGCCATCTACGCCGCCGACGGCGGCACCGTCACCTACGCCGGCTGGATGAGCGGCTACGGCTACCTGGTGCGCATCGACCACGGCAACGGCTATGTCACCTACTACGGCCACAACTCCAAGCTGCTGGTATCCTCGGGACAGCACGTCTACAAGGGCCAGCAGATCGCCAGGATGGGCTCCACCGGCAACTCCACCGGAAACCACTGCCACTTTGAGATCCGGGTAAACGGCGTGGCCAAAAACCCCCTCAATTACCTGAAGTAAACCGATCACATTGTAAAAAACACACCCCCCTGCCGGAGGGTGTGTTTTTATTTAACGGAGGGGAGGGGGGCTCCGCCCCCTCCTCTCCTCATGGTAAGGATAACAGCGGAGGGGGGTGCAAAACAAGCCGTCTTTGCCGCAATCCGGAGGAACGGAGGCCCTACGTGTTGTCCCGGCTGATGGGCTCCCGCACCAGCAGCCGCTTGAGGGCCTTGCCGTTGAAGGGCACCAGGGGGTAAAGATACCCCTTTCCCACAATAGGGCGGGTGGTGACCAGGAGGAGGAAGATCCCCACCACGCCAAAGACGAAGCCCCAGATGTCAAAGACCGCCGTCAGGATCAGCAGCGCCACCCGCAGCAGCTTGAATGCGTAGCCCAGCTCGTAGCTGGGCTGGGCGAAGCCCGCCACGGACACGAAGGCCATATACACCAGCACCTCCGGCCCCAGCCACCCGGCCT